>CAIOTH010000133.1 GCA_903861145.1 uncultured Bacteroidota bacterium
AAAAAGAGGGAAAGCACCTCCAAACACTAATTTATCACTGTTTAATTCGGGGTAGCCCCCTGCTTTTCACTTTTTCATCCAATTTGAACACTTTCATAGGCAATAGTTGTAATGAAAAAATATTTTTTTACTTTTATCGGATAATATAGATTTTTTTTATACTTTCATTGAATTGTTCATCTAAATCTATTTAACATGAATCGAATCAAGGTTTTACCGGTGTTGCTATGCTTAGCTTATATTTTATCATCGTTTAGCGGGGCGAAAGTTCCGAGTTGGATACCGAAGGATTTTGATCCCAGGAAAAACATATTGCTGATTCAAAGCGCCGAAATTCATGGATGCATGGAACAAGGCGATGACAAACAAGCACGCGTTGTTAAGGAAGGAATGGCAGATTATCCGTATAAATATGAATTAGCGAAACCAGCCGATATTATGAATGGAAGCAAATATCAGAATAAAGATATTTATCGTTGGGCATTACTGACCAGCAGAGTAGATATGGGTGACGCGCCAGGACAAGGGACCATGCAGGTTAGCGGGGCTGATTTTCATATTTATGACCGGAAAATGGATAAACATTATGCCCCTACCGGGCGTTCAAATAGTTTCCTTAAAGGCGTTTTGAAATATACTATTTCGAATATTGTTAAATATGCGAAGGGGCTTTGAGGGGTTGTGGGTGAATAACCCTTGCCCAGAAATGGCCAAACAGCCAGACTCACCCCGGCCTTCGGCCACCCCTCTCTATGAAAAATAGAGAGGGGAATACAAAGCAGCCTAAATTGTCTGAACCTTGATTCGCATGATTAAGGGATTAACAGCGTGATAGCAGCTACTTCTTCCAAACCTGGGCCAGGAAATAATACACGCATTACAAATGCGAAAACCAATTCATCCTCGTTATAAACGAGGACGAGCTGGGGGAGAATCACCAATTCTGACAAATCTATTACTGCTTTATGAAACTTTTATGGATTATACCATAACTGGTTGTAATGGAAAGGAAGTATAGCCCTGGAGTAAGTGACGAAATGTTCAGTTCTTCAGACGAGCTGCTGAAAATGCACTTTCCGTTTAAATCGAGTATGGTTGCCTTGAATAATTGAGCCTGCCCGGATTTTATAACTATATTATTTGAAGCAGGGTCCGGATAGATTTTTATGTCCCAATTGGCAGGCGTAATGTTATTTACAGCGTTGGGAAAGTTGGCAGGACAAATAGAATCATTTCCTAGCCAATAGGACATAAGAGTTGAACCGACGCAATTGCAATCTCCATAGCCATATTCAACTCTGAATCCATATGAAAAGCCAATACCTTCGAATAATCTTAAATTCCCTGTATTGCCAATTACTCCCCAGGTGGTACTTGTCCTATCGAAATAATAACTGGTCCTGACTGCAAAGGTGTCGAATCCAGAATTGTTTGAGCTATCTATTGTAAAAGAATCCGTAATGCAGTATGTAAGTGGTTCAGTGGATTCAAAACATACCACATTAAAACTGTCTGCTGGTTGTCTGGAAAAATCCAAAAATACACTGTCGGTATCGCACATCAGCGGAATTACAGGTCGCCAATAAACCTTTTTGGTTGCGGTATCTTCTGTTAGCAGTGCAAACAATTTATAGCAGGAGGAACCTCGATCGCGGGGCATGTAATTAGGACAATTATCGCATTGCGCCCAGTACGCCTTATACATTTTTTTGTATAGAATCGAATCCAGCAAAGTATCGCCCTGTAATTTGTAATACCCGTGATAGGTATCCATAAAAAAATTCGCAGGATCCCCAGCGTCGCAGGTGCCAAGCTCATCGCAGTAATACTCATCAATTTGCCAATGCGCACCTTCTTTTATAAACTCATTGTAACTACTTTGGGAAGAGACCAGGGTTGTACCAGCTAAGAGTAAAAAATATGTAAGCAGAAATTTTCTCATGGCTTATCCAAATATAACTCTTTTTTTTCTAGTGTTCTTTAAAAAATTTAAATGCCAAGGATAAGTCGAACTTTAAGATGTAAAGAATGACCTGATCTCTGACTAATAATATTATCGAGCCGTACCTAACCGGGTCCAGTCTTTAACTGCGCATCAAGATATTTCGCTGGTTCTCGGCCTCACCCATCTGCCTTTGGCATCTTCCCTCTCCATTTTCAGAGCAAAATAGAGAGGGAAGAGCGTATTGGCTATGGCCGGACCTTTATTTGAAATGTGAATTGCGCACAACGAATAGCTAGAGCCAATAGTGTTTAACAAATTGAGGGGATAACTATAAGGCAAGAAGATATCCGCACCCCGTACGAATTGCTTTGGAGTGGCGCAACTTTGTATTTAAAATATTTATACCATGGAAAAATTACCACAAACCGCACACAAATTTGATATGTTGCTGTGCCTGGAAAAAATTGAACACTGCCATTTAAAAGCTTTAGGCCCGGATGATAAAACTGCTTTTATGGATATGCTTTATAACAGGCTGGCGAAGCTTGCGGAGTGTGAGCGTGACGAGGAGTTGAACGCGCTTGTAGCCAAGGCAGCAGCCCTACTTGACAATGAATTTATTTGGGAGCATAACCATGCCAAAATAATGAAGGCGATGAGAGCATATACCCGTGCCAATGTTACCGTGCCTACTAAAGCTTACCTGGCTAGTACCTGTGGCCTTAACCGCAAAACCATACAGGAGCACTTGAAAGCTTTTAACGGTAATGCAACCGGTAACGACCAAAACGAGGCTATTAATATAATGAGCCATGATATTATGGGCACTGTAATTAAAGCTGCACTGAATGGCGACATGAAGGCTGCTAAATTATATTTTGATACGACGAAGGTGTTCAAGCCAAATGAAATCAAGGTAAGCACACAGAATAATTTTGTGCAGATAAACAAAACGGTAATTAACCAGCAGGTGATTCAGCAATTGAAGCCTGAACAATTGCAACTGATTGAACAGATTATTGCAGGAATGTAACCTATTTGGAAAAGAGTAAGAAAGCGAACCAGGGGTGGTCATTTGAGAGTTAAAAATTACTCAACACATTGATTACCAATAGTTTTCACTTTTAAAGGTGACCACCCCCTACTCCAAAATGAAGCTTTTTACCAGACGAAAAGGTGACATGGTTGGAGTTTTTGGGGGAAATGGCCAAGCAGCCGGACTCACCCGGGTCTTTGAGCACCTACCGCTTAGGACGGCGGGATGAAACACCTCTCTGTGAAAAATAGTGGGGGAATGCAAAATGCAAACAGCGGGCTACGCTAACCCTCTAACTCCCGAAACGGGAGAACCGCCGGGCAGTTATACAAAACAGCCAGACTCGCCGGCGGCTTTTGACCGTTCCACTATATAAAAATAGAGCAGTGAATGCAAAAATACAAGCAGCCAAAATTTTCTGAATCGGGATTGAATACAGATTTTAGGATGGAATGCAGATAAATACCTAAACAGCCAGACTCATCCACGTAGTACGGACTGTGCCTTTCATAAATCAACATCGCTCCTTGCCATATAGTATCAAAATGCTTTTCGTATTTTGCCCTCAGCAATTAAGGCAGTTATGACCATAACGGAAGAAATAGAGCAGATTAAAGCTAGAATTACTGAAGCTACCGACGAAATGACACAGGCGGGACTGATAAAAGACCTACTAACCAAATTGTCATCGACCGGTAGCAGTGAGATACTTCCGTTGACCGAAAGGTTGTCGCAATTGGCTGAAAGCCTGAATTCAACATGTTACAGGGGATGGGTGCTTGTTTTTCGCGCAAGTAGCAGGCGGGGAACGGGAGAATATGAAGCGGCACTTGCTTTAGCTGAACAAGCCCTTGATTTGTTTACACAGGCAAAAGACAAGGGTGGGCGCGCAGCGGCCATAAATGGTATGGGGATTGTTTATATGCGACAGGCCAATTATACCAAAGCGCTTGAAAATTTTCACGAAACTTTAAAACTAAGGCAGGAATTAGGCGATAAAGAGGGCGTGGGATGGGCATACAATAATTTAGGAGTTGTTTATGCCGACCTTACAAATTTACCGGAAGCGTTGAAATACGGGTTACTATCGCTGGAAATTAAGAAGGAGTTAAATGACAAGGGGGGAATAGGAGCATCGTACATTAATATCGGGGCTATCCTTCAGAAGCAAAGTAAATATGCGGAGGCGCTGAAAAACTTTCAATTGGCGCTGCCAATAATGGAGGATATGGATGCAAAAATATGGATAGGCGATTTGCATAACAATATAGGTATTGTGCTGGGCCACCTGGGTAATTATCCGGAGGCTATGAAAAGCCATTTAAAGGCGCTTCAAATGAGAGTGCCTATAAACGATAAGCACGGTATAGCTCAATCGTACAATTCGATAGCCGATATACACGAAGTACAGGGTAATTACCCTGAGGCGTTAAAGCACAATCTTGATGCGTTACAAAAATGGGAGGAGATTGGCAATAAGCATGGTATTGCCCAATCGCATGCGGGTGTAGGCGAAATTCACAAGTTTCAGGGTAACTATGATGATGCGCTGCAAAGTCATTTGCGTGCCCTTGCCATGAGACAAGAAATGAATGATAAACATGGCATAGTTGAATCGTATAACTCGATTGGATTGATATATGAGCGCCAAGGCAATTATGATGAGGCCCTCAAAAATCATTTGATTGCGCTTGACCTTGGAGAGCCCTTAGGTAATAAACGAAGAATTGCATTTTGCTATATGGGTATTGGAGAAGTATATGAAAAGCAGGGTAGGTATGGTGAGTCTATCAAAAACAAATTGCACGCTTTTGAAATTGCCAATGAGACCGGTTCGAAAGAATTACCGCGGCAACTTTCTTTATCGCTATATACCACATATAAAACTATAGGTGATTATGAAAATGCCCTAAAGTATTATGAAATATACCACGGTATAGAAAAGGAGACCCTGGGTGAGGAGGCTCAAAAGCAACTTACCAACCTGAACTTTCAGCACAACCTTGAACAGAAAGAAAAGGAAGCAGAGATTAACCGGTTAAGGTATGTTGAGTTAGAAAGCAAAAATGAGCAAATACAGCTGGAGAAAGAAGAGGCCGAACGGCAACGTAAAAGGGCCGAGCAGAGCGAACATTTTAAGCAAATGTTTTTGGCCAATATGAGCCACGAGATACGAACGCCCATGAATGCCATTGCGGGTATGACCAACATATTACTATCAAGCAACCAGAGCAAAGAAAATTTGCAATACCTGAATGCTATTAAACATTCGTCGGACAATTTGTTAGTGGTTATTAATGATGTGCTGGACATATCGAAAATGGAAGCCGGGAAGCTGAACATAGAAAGCACAGCTTTTAATCTTGAGCAGCAGTTATACGCTTTACGAAATATCTTTAATCTAAAGGCGGCTGAAAAGAAAATAAGCTTCGCTATTGAAGTTGATAAAAATGTGCCCGAAGGATTGATTGGCGACCCGCACAGGCTAAACCAGGTGCTTATTAATTTATTGGGCAACGCCTTTAAGTTTACCAATAAAGGCAAGGTAACGTTATCAATAGCACAGACTTCAAAAAACAAATACCGGTTTGCAGTGAAAGATTCAGGCATAGGCATTGCGCCTGAAAAGCTTGCGCTGATATTTGAAAGTTTTAGCCAGGCAGAAAGTGATACAACGCGCCAGTACGGTGGCACCGGACTTGGGCTTACCATTTCGAAACAGCTTGTTGAGTTAATGGGCGGACAGATAAAAGTAACGAGTAAACCGGGCAAGGGCTCGGAGTTTGCCTTTGAACTAACATTACAGAAAGCTGCAAAAGCGGACGTAGCCGTTTCATCTAAAACGAAATTGCAATCGATTGTAAAAGATTTGAAGGGATTAAAAATTTTGTTGGCTGAGGATAACCGGTATAACCAAATCGTATCGGTTGAGATTATTAAGAAGTTTATGAATGAACCGGAGATTACCATTGCAGAAACCGGTAAGGAAGTTTTGCAAAAACTGAAGGCCAAAGACTATGATATAATACTGATGGACCTGCACATGCCGATAATGGATGGGTACGAGGCCACAAAAAAAATAAGGACCACCTTTGCTGAAAGCAAAAAGCATATTCCCATATTGGCAGTAACAGCAAGCGTTGTGCAAGCTGATATTGACCGGTGCTTTGCGGTTGGTATGAATGGGTATGTAAGCAAACCATTTTCGCCGGAGCAATTACTGGAGGAAATACGAAAACTGAAATCGGGTAAAACCACTAGCTCCGCCGCTGTTGCTAAGGCAACCAAAATCAAGGCACCGGCGAAAAGCACAAAAAAGGAAACCAAAGGAGTAGATACTTCTTACCTGGAAAACATTACCGAAGGCAACAAAACAGAAATGCTGGAGTACATTGACATTTTTCTTGAATTTGCCCCAGTTCAAATGAAGAAGATAGAGGAAGGCTGTAAGTCGTCTGATAATAAAATATTATATTCAGCTTTGCATACTATAAAGCCGCAGTTGCAATTTATGGGGGTGCAAGGTGCCTTATTAAAAACCCAACAATTAGAGATTGA
The DNA here is from genome assembly GCA_903861145.1 of uncultured Bacteroidota bacterium. Classification (GTDB taxonomy): domain Bacteria; phylum Bacteroidota; class Bacteroidia; order Chitinophagales; family LD1; genus Bog-950. The sequence goes on from CAIOTH010000133.1 coordinate 6,540, forward strand.
GGTAAGAGCCAGCGAAAAGGTAAGCGCTAAAATGAAAGAAGAGGCTAAACTGATAAATAATGAAATTAAGCAGGCAATGAAAGAGTGGATTACTATTAAAGAAAAACTAAACCCGAAATAAATGGAGGAGGCACTAAACATTACGGCGTTAATTATTGACGACGACCCCATGAGCCGGAAGCACTTAAAAAGCAACCTTGACAAATTGGGAAAGGTGAAAGTTTTGCAGGTTTGCGAAAGCGGCGCCGAAGGCATTGAGGCCATTAAGCAACTACAACCCGACCTTATTTTTTTGGATGTAGAGATGCCCGATATGAGTGGCTTTGATATGCTAAAGCGAATAACCCCATTTAGCCAGGAAGTGATATTTACAACTTCGTTTGACCAGTATGCCATTCGCGCCATCAAATTTGCAGCGCTTGATTACTTACTAAAGCCTGTTCAAGTTCATCTATTGCAGGAAGCGCTTGATACGGCTATTGAAAAAATAAAAAGTAAGAGAAGTCCATCGCTGGCCCAACCGGCAACAAATGCGGTTACCCCACCTGTTAAAACATTGGATAGCCTTGCTATACCTACGCTTGAGGGACTATTGTTTGTTGAAGTAGGCGACATCATTTGGTGCGAATCGGAAGGGCGCTATACTAATGTTTGCTTTGCCGAAAAGAAACCCATTATGGCATCGCGCAATTTGGCGGAGTTTGAAGAGCTACTAACCCCTTCAGGTTTTGTTAGGGTTCACAAATCGCACCTCATCAACCTGAAGCACGTTAAGCGTTACATCCGCGGCGAAGGCGGGCAGGTAATTATGGACAATGGCAAAGCGCTTGATGTAGGCCGGGCCTTTAAGCAAAAGCTGCTTGAGAAGATTGAGCAGTTTCGGTAGTGGCCTCAAATCATTGGTTGCCAGTAAAATAGAACGCTGATTTGTTATGGTTTTTATGGTCAATTATGATATTGACATTAAAGCCATAAAATTTGAGTCAGGCCAGATTATGGGCCAGTTCGTTGTTTGACATATTGTGTAGTCGTTTTGGTAGACCATTTCAGTCTAAAACCGCCGTTCATTACATCAAACCCGCTGTTGGTTACGCGGCCCTAAGAGGGGGGTACGATTGGAAATACTTTTGAGTCATCGAAGCTCAAAACAAAAACCAAACGCAATGAAAACTTCAACAAAAACCACCTTCATCCTAGCCATCTTCTTAATACTTGGTACTACTTCGGGTGTAAAAGCACAAGGGTTCAGCTTTCTGGGTTTGGTAAGCAGAGCAGCCGGGTTGGGAACAGGAGACATGGTTTTTAAAGGGAAGAATCATAACGGTGTTCAGTGGTCTTTTACCTTAAACGTTTCTTACGATTCAAAACCGATTACACCTGCAAAACAATGCCTGCATGGTTACGGTGAGGTATCAAATGGTATTACTGTAGCAGGGTTTCATAAAGAAGCAAATACAATAACCGCTAAACAGTTTATCTCTAACAGCCAGGCCATCGCTGCTATCAATAGAATACAGATTGTATCGCCTTCAATAAAGGAGCAACTTCCGGCTTTCTATCCTAATGGTGGCGTAATTAATACTCAACCGGCACCGGCATTGCTTGTTATGGCTAGCTTGTAAAAGAGTTTAAGAGGATGTAAAAGTCCGCAGCATAATTATATGCGGGATTCCATCTTCCATATAAGATTCTCCTTCCCTTACAAACCCGAAGCTTTCATAGAATTTTTGAAGATATTGCTGAGCTCCGATCCTGATGAGTACCTGACCGTATAAGTTTTCAATTCGCTGTATGCTCTCGTTCATTAGTTGAATACCAAAGGCCTTTTTACGGTGGGCTGTTGAACTTACAACACGGCCAATGGATACCTCATCGTAACTAACGCCGGGCTTTACTATTCGTGAATAAGCAACTAGTTCATTACCTACATAACCCATTAAATGGTACGACTTTAAATCTTTGCCATCTGCATCGAGGTAAGGGCAATTTTGCTCAACAATAAATACCTCCTGGCGCAGCCGCATGATGGCATACAGTTCTTGTGCAGATAGTTCGGTAAATGGCTTAAATACCCAATGTAGCATGTGTTGTTTTATGGTTGCAAATAACGCAATGAACCTGATTTATAAAAAAGAAAAAGGCGTCCGATTTATTCGTAACGCCTTTACTTTATTTTCACCTTGCCTTAAGCAAAGAAATGATTGATTAATCCAGGTTCTTTCCGGTTTTGTTAGCAAATCTAACTGTTTTGCCTTTTTCTTCTTTACGGCCAACGCGTGTTGGTTTTCCATCAGATAAAAGCTGAACGTTAGAAATATGTATAGAACCCGGGGTTTTGATGATACCACCGTTAGGGTTCTTAGCATTTGGTTTGCTGTGCTTGCTGTTAAGGTTTGCGCCATCAACAATTACACGTGCTTTTTGACGATCAACCTCGATAACGCGGCCTTTTTTGCCTTTGTCATCTCCGGCTATGATTACTACTTCGTCGTTCTTCTTAACATGAAACTTCATAATACTATGTTTACTTTATTCTCTTAATTAAAGGGATTACAATACTTCGGGTGCTAATGAAACAATTTTCATGAATTGTTTATCGCGCAATTCGCGGGCAACAGGCCCGAAAATACGGGTGCCTCTTGGCTCATCTTGTGGAGTTAACAATACTACCGCGTTATCATCAAAACGGATGTAAGAACCGTCTTTTCTGCGGGTAGCAACTGTAGATCTTACAACTACTGCTGTAGAAACACTTCCTTTTTTAACGCCGCCTGTAGGTAAAGCTTTCTTTACTGATACAACAACTTTGTCGCCTATGCGGGCATATCTTCTTTTGGTTCCTCCCAGAACACGGATTACCAGTACTTCTTTGGCTCCGCTATTGTCAGCCACATTGGCCCTTGATTCCTGTTGTAACATTTTTTGAAATTTAAAAGTCTGGCCTTATTTGACGAGAAGCTGGATTTCACATATCCCCTTTCGCGCCCGGCTTCAACCTATTGTGAATTTATTTTGCTCTTTCCAATACTTCAACTAATCTCCAACGCTTGGTCTTGCTCATAGGGCGTGTTTCGCTGATCTTAACGATATCGCCGGTTTTGGCATCGTTCTTTTCGTCATGAGCTTTAAACTTCTTGGTAGTTTTTACAAACTTACCATAGATGGGGTGCTTCACTCTTCTTTCGATAGTAACAGTGATAGTTTTTTCCATCTTGTCGCTGGTAACTACACCAGTTTTCTCTTTTCTTAGATTTCTTTCCATGACCTATTTAGCTTTGCTTTCTTTAGTACGTTTTGCCATTTCTGTAATAAGACGTGCCACGTCTCTTCTTTTAACCCTGATAGAGGCTGGATTATCTAATGAAGAAACTGCGTGGCTAAATTTTAATTTGTCCAATGCAGCTTTATCAGCAGCAATTTTTGCAACTAAATCTTCAGTTACAAACTGCCTTACGTCTTCGTGGTTTACTTTCTTATTTACTCCCATGGCCTTACTTATTATTTAAATTCCTGAATTTGCGATTATCCTTCAACTGCATCTCTGCGGGTAATAAACTTGGTCATTACACTCATTTTGTGGGCTGCCAGTAACATAGCTTCAGCAGCTACTTCGCGCGAAACACCATCCACTTCAAAAATGATACGACCAGCCTGAACAGGTGCTTCCCACCCTTCAGGGTTACCTTTACCTTTACCCATTCTCACCTCTAAAGGCTTCTTGGTAATTGGTTTGTCAGGGAAAATACGAATCCAAACTTTCCCTTCACGTTTCATGAAACGGGTGAAAGCAACACGGGCAGCTTCAATTTGCTTGTTGCTGATTTTGCCGCTTTCAAGCGCCTTTAATGCGTAGGTACCGAAGGCAATTTCGTGTCCTCTGTAAGTTACATCAGAAACTCTTCCTTTTTGGGTCTTTCTGAACTTGGTCCGTTTAGGTAATAACATGACTACTTATTTTTTCTATTCTGGTTATTTCAATACTTGAGCTTACTTTCTTGGCTCTCTTCTTTCAGTTCTTTCTCCACGGCCACCTCCACGGTTTTCTCCGCGCGGGCTATCTCTTTCAATCCTACCTTTAGGCTGACGTTTTTCTTCTTTTTGTTCGCCCGAAAAAGCACCGGTTAAATCTTTCTTACCGTAAACTTCGCCTTTACAAACCCATACTTTAATACCGATTTTGCCATAAATGGTCAACGCCTCAGTAATAGAGTAATCTATATCAGCTCTCCAGGTATGAAGTGGAGTTCTTCCTTGCTTATATTCTTCGCTGCGAGCCATTTCCGCACCGCCGATACGGCCGGATACGCGGATTTTGATTCCTTCAGCACCCATACGCATTGCCGAAGCAATAGCCATTTTAAGTGCTCTTCTATAGTTGATACGAGCCTCTAACTGCTTAGCGATGGTTTCACCAACAATGGCCGATTCCAACTCCGGGCGACGTATTTCAACGATATTGATTTGAACTTCCTTACCGGTAAGTTTCTTTAATTCTTCTTTAACGCGGTCAACTTCCCCACCTCCACGGCCGATAATAATACCGGGGCGGCTGGTATGAATAGTTACAGTTACTCTCTTCATTGTTCTTTCGATTACAATGCGAGCGATACCACCCTTCTGGATACGGGCTTTAATGTACTGGCGGATTTTCTCGTCTTCAACGAGTTTCAACCCAGCGTCTTTGCCGCCGAACCAGTTGCTGTCCCATCCTCTTACGATTCCTAGACGATTAGCTATTGGACTTGTTTTGTGACCCATTCAATTATATGATTTTTAAACGTGTTTTTTCAAAAAATGGACTGCAAAGATAGATTTTGCTAACATAGTTGCAAATGTTTCGTGCACTATTTTTTGATTAAATTGGGATTCAACGGTTTATGCGTTGCGCAAACTCAAACCCAGCCCCTTTTTGCTAAAAAAGCAGGACAGTATTGCTTTTTTAGATCAGATTTTATGCAAAATGCCGCAAAAATTCAAAATCACCAATTATGTAACCTTTTGTAACCTTTTTCTGATTTCAGCCCCAAATCAGAACCACGAAATTTTCCAAAATCTGTAAACCTTTGTAAACCCCGGTACTCATTTCAGGGTTTCATTGGGCAGGCAGGTGGTGGTCATTTTAAAAAAATAAACCATTTGATTATCAACAACTTAATACATTTTTGCCCCTAAATGACCACCACCCCGGCTGGCTTTCTACTGGTTTTCAGGCCTGTTTACATTACCTGCAATAATCTGCTCAATCAATTGCAACTGCTCGGGCTTCAATTGCTGTATCACTTGTTGATTGATAACTGTTTTGTTTATCTGCACATAATTATGCTGTGTGCTTACCCTGGTTTCGTTTGGCTTAAACGCCTTGGTAGTATCAAAGTACAATTTAGCTGCCTTCAAATCTCCTTTCAATGCGGCTTTAATTACAGTGCCCATAATATCCTGGCTCATTATATTAATAGCATCGTTTTGATCGGCCCATGCCTCATTACCATTAAAGGCCTTCAAATGCTCATGCACTGTTTTGCGGTTAAGGTTACAGGTAGTAGCAAGGTAAGCTTTGCTTGGCACAGTGCCGTTAGCCTTTGTATAGGCTTTCATCGCCTTCATTATTTTGGTATGGTTATGCTCCCAAATAAATTCCTTGTCTAGTAGGGCTGCTGTTTTCCCTATAAGTGCATCAAGTTCCTGGTCACGCTCATATTCAGCAAGCTTCGTCAGCTTGCTATAAAGCATATCCATAAAAGCAGCTTTTTCATCAGGCTTTAATGCCTCCAAATGCTTATGCTCAATTTTTTCCAGGCATAGTAACGTATCAAATTTGTGTACGGTTTGTGGTAATTTTTCCATTGTATTTTAGTTTACAACAAAATTACCCCGGCCCAAACCAATCCGTACGGGGTGCGGATATCTTCTCACCTTATTGTTATTCACCCCATTTTTTAAATATTCATGTCTGGGTCACATTAGGACAGCCGATTCTATTTTTTATGCTCTTACCATTGTGAGTCTAGTGAACTTACAGAGTAGCGCATGGAAGTTGGATAAGTTATAAAGTCCTATTCTTTCTTAAACTTACGCGCTGAAAGTTTGTCGTGTATTAATGTATTACCTCAAATCGCTCGGTACCCTGAACACCTTGATTATCTGTAATAGTTAGAAGATAAACCCCATTTGAAAGATTAGCCGCGTTAAAGCCGAAAGTATTTTGGTTAGTAGAGCCCGACCTGATTAATTTTCCATCAACCGATACCACCTCATACTTAATTTCAGTAGTTATACTGGCATCAATTTTCACATTCACATCATAAGAAGAAGGATTAGGGTAAATCTCTATCCCCGATTTGTTATTTCCTCCCGGCACTGGCATAATTCCTGTTATCTGCGAACAAGTACCAAATTCTGCCACCTTGGAAAGTGTCTGAGATATAAAACCATCATAGCCCCCAACAATGTAGCCATTGCTATTAATATTAAACGAAGATGCTCCATGTCTGCCTCTTCCGGGAATGCCCGGAACTAGTGTCCAAGAATCGTTTGAAGGGTCATATGAATAAAAGTCCCCTAAATCATAAGTAACCGAGGAGTTACTGGGCGAAACAGCATACCCTCCTCCAACATAAGCCTTGCCATCAATTACAAAGCACATAGTAGAGCTGCGGGCTCCCCCCGGAAAAGACGCAATGGGCGCCCATGTGTTGGAAACCGGTGAATACTTGTAAAAATTAGATGAGGTGTGGGTACCACCATCAGAACCTAAACCGGCATAGCCAAAACTGTCAATAGCAAAGCCTATAGGATCTACTACTGACTCAGGAAAAGCTGCAACCGAAGTCCAATTATCTGATGATGAACTGTATGAATACACTGTGTTACTTGTATTTGCGGAACCCCTCTTTCCTGCACCAACATAGCCAAGGCCATTTATAACAAAATGAAAAGCCCCGCCAACCGCACCACCGGGAAAACTTGATTTAGAGGACCATGAATCATTTGTAGCATTATAAAAATAGTTAGTGCTGGAGTATGTACCGCCACCTATATAACCGCCTATTATGTAAGCCGAGTCATTAATTACGAAACTAGCGCCATCGCTGGCACCAGCCGGATAACTGTTTTTTTGAGTCCAGGCATCGGTGCTTGGATTATAAGCCCAAACCTCGTTAACTGTTACACTTGGGTATTGTGTCCAACCACCTACCAGATAACCGGTATTTCCTATGCTAAACCCTACACTCTGAAACCTCCCGGCTGAAGGGAGTGTATCTTTATTCAACCAGCTATATTGTCCATGAACATTAAACCCCAATATCAATAGAACGATAATTAAGTAGTTTTTAATCATGTCTTTCATTTTTGTAAATGTAAAAAAAAGTAAATTAAAAACATAGCTTCTATTGATGCTTTTATAAAGGAGAAGCTAGCGATTACTCAAACAAGAAAGTAATATCCTCTTGTGATAATTGCTTTACAAATCCTTCCTCCTCACTCACCAAATCTTCGGAGAGTTGCTTTTTCTTTTGTTGTAGCGAAACTATCTTCTCTTCAATCGTATCACGGCAAATCATTTTGTAGGCAAAGATATTTTTGGTTTGGCCAATGCGATGGGTACGGTCAATAGCTTGTTGCTCAACGGCATGGTTCCACCAGGGGTCCATTAAAAACACGTATTCGGCGGCGGTTAGGTTTAAACCGGCATTACCTGCCTTTAAACTTACCAGGAAGACTTTCTCCTCCGAATTTTCATCCTGAAAACGGTTTACAATATCAGCACGTTCATTCAACGGTGTGCTTCCGTCAAAATATAAGTAGGGTATATTTTCGGCCTTGCATTGTTCTGCCACCATTTTCAACATGCCCAGGTATTGACTAAACACCAGCGATTTACTGCCTTGCACATTATTTTTCAGCTCCTCCATCAATACATCTAACTTAATAGAGGCCTTGGTAGTAATTTCTTCATCCTTTAATAAAGAAGGTGCACAGCATAACTGCCGCAGTTTCATAATACCTTGCAGTATTGAAAACTTGGCCTTACTAAAACCATCGCGCTCAATATCTAAAAACACGTTGGCCTTAATTTGCTTTTTAATGGTTTCGTAAGCCTCTCTCTGCTCCTCTTCCATTTGGCACCATAAAACCGACTCTGTTTTTTCGGGTAAATCTGCTGCTACTTGCTTTTTGGTTCGTCGTAATACAAATGGGGCGGTAATTTTTTGCAGGGCTTCCGTTTTTTCAACGCTCATATCGCGGTCGATAGGTATGGCATATTCTCTTTTAAAAAATTCAGGGCCACCCAGCATACCGGGCACCAAGAAGTTTAGCTGCGAGAAAATATCGAAGGTGTTATTCATTACCGGTGTGCCGCTTAATGCAATGCGATTTAAAGCGCTTAGCTTATAAACCGCTTTGGTTATTTGTGCCGCAGGGTTTTTAATGTTGTGGCTTTCGTCAATTACTACTGTGTTCCAGTTAATCAAGCACAACTCATCAATGGCTGAGCGCACGGTACCATAGCTGGTTATCATTACATTAGTATCGCCCGATACAAACTCCTGCACATTCCGGTTGTTCTGATGAAAAACATACAGAGATAAATGCCGGGCAAATTTTTCAATCTCCTGTTTCCAATTAAATACTAACGACAGAGGCGCCACTATTAAAAATTTAGCACCGGGCTTATCCGCTTTTACGTGGCACAAAAAAGCAAGTGTTTGCAGTGTTTTGCCCAAACCCATATCATCGGCCAGGCAGGCGCCGGCATTTATTTTTGATAGTAAGACTAACCACTCAAATCCTTTTTGCTGGTACGGACGAAGACTGGCATTTAATCCTACCGGGCACGGAACAACCGGTTCTTCGGACGTTTGCCATTGCTGCCAATCGTTCCACCAGGCCTTACCAATAATGGGTTTTAATTCCTTGCTTCGGTGCTTTTCGTCAATACTCAATAATATCCATTGCGGAATAATCAGTTCGCCCTTCTGAATTTTTCCATGCTTGAACATGGACCCATATTGCTCATACCAATCATCCGTTAAAACGCCGATGCTGTTGTCTTTAAGCAGCACAAACTTTTGTCCGTTAAATAGTGTTCGTTGAATATTGGATAACTCAACAGCTTCCTCTCCAAAACTTACACGGATATTTAAATGCAGCAAACTATCAATGGTTCGCCCGATGGTCATTTCAGTATGTATGCTGTGCGGCGAGTAACGGAAATGCCGTAGCAAATCCATGCCTACTATTTGCACATTCTCTGCCAACAATTGCTGATAAACGTTTAAGAACCAGTGCTTCTTTTTTGCATCATCAAAGCTTAAATAAAACTGCCCGTTGCGTTGCTTGGCGAAGTTGGGGTGCAGCGCGCGCAGCTGTTCAACAAAGGCCTGTTCCAGCTCGTGCCGTCTTACTACTTTATAAATTTCGCCTTTGCGTATCTCCTCTGTTTCGGGTTGGTCAACTGCTTCTATGACAAAGCCCTCGTAGTTCCAGCGCGGGGTTAGCATTAAAAATGTATCGCTTATCTCGCTCAGGTACACCGCATTTTGCGGCTCGGTTTCAACCAGGTTTATTTTGAATACCGATTCCTTAATCACTTCATAATCTCGCTCTAAAACCGAAATTACTTTATCGGCAAAAACTTCGGCATCGTTGGCGTATTGTTCCGGTTCTGTCAATTTCAACCAATCCAAAGTTTGTACATCTTTAATGGGTAGCAGATAATACACGCTGTCTTTTTCTAACAAAAAAGAAGCAACATTAAATTCAGCCAAATCGAATTCCTGCACACCAACATTGACTTTTGGTATAACTGATAATTGGTGTGTTGAAGATTTGTGAACTTTAAATTTCAGGCTCGCCTTGTTGGTTGAAAAGGTACATGGGGCAACTTTATAATTACCGGTTTCTTTATTCTTAATGCGGTGGTAAATCTTCAAATCATGAGCCACGTCGGCAAGTCGGGAAAACAATCCGTACAAATAACGCGGGGCCGCGCGCTCCATATATTTCTCAAACGATTGACCTGATTTTTGCTTGGCATGTATTTTACCCAACTGCGTCATCTCGTTGGTAATATTTGTTTCGTCAAAGCTTTTAATCAGGTTAATGATATTGCGGTCAGCGCCCTGGTAAATGGCCTTTACGTTTTGAATAATCAGTGAGTCGAAAGAATAACTGGGCTTGTCTTTAATTTTTATTTGGTGCATTACCCTAAAAATATCGTCGTAGTATTGATCGATAAGGGCCAGCGGATTGACGAGTAAAAAACTGTTCTTCATTTTATAATACCTCTTTGCACTATGCAGAATATGCACAGGCAACTTCATTGCTCTTAGTTAATTATTTGTTCCCCTTATGGGAATTGGCCTGCAAATAAAAGCCGATTAGCGAGAAAGTGAAAGGCTATAATTTTATCAGCTTTAAAGTATACTCACTTTGAGCTGAAAGAATCTGAACTACATAAATGCCCGGGGCGATATTCAATTCAAATTCACAGTCTGTATTCTTGATTCCCATTTTAAAAACCGTTCTGCCGTCGGCATCAAATACAGTACATAATGCACCAATCAGTTTTTGGTTAACCTGGAGGTGTACCTTATCTGAGTTAGCCGGATTAGGGAATATATTTACAAGAGCAGCTTCATCAAGGGCGTCAACACCAAGGGAAGAAAAATAGAAAGGAGCCGAATAATAATGGCAACCATGGCTATCGGTAGTTGTAACCGTATAATTACCGGTTGAGTCAGTAACAAAAAAGTTACCGGTAGCGTCGGGTATGGGTTGTCCCTCGTAAAACCACTGCCACCCAACACCACCGCCGGATACAACCATGTCGCCACCACTGCCGGTGATAACCGGTGTTATAGGCGGAAATGAATCGAGCGTAAATGTATTGGCGGTGGTTACACAATTTGCAGCATCGGTAACGGTTAAGTTATAGCTGCCCGTTCCGGTCGTTATACAATCACTTGTTGCACCAGTACTCCATAAATATTGAACGTATGTTTGAGGCGATGCGCATAAGGTTGCTACTGCAGATGTACAAATGGTATCGCTACTGGTTGAAATAACCGGAATAATGGGGGCTGCAGAGGAACCAATATTAAAGCTGGTATCGGTAGTACAGCCATTGGCATCAACCAAATTAAAGCTATAAGTGCCGCTATCTGCCCCGGTTAATGCGTAAGTGGTATCCCAAACAACGTTGTTGCTATTTTTCCAATCAACTGAAAATGGCGAGAGGCCACCGTTAATTAAAATACCTGTTATTGAGCCATTGCTTAAGCCACAACTTGTGTTAGTAATAACCATTGAAGCAGTAGAAATAACAGGCATTACAGGATCTGTTAGCGTAAATGTTTTTACTACTGAATCGATGCCATTACCGGGTATTGAATCGCGCAGCGTTACATTATCTACCGCGATAGATGGGTCGGTAGCATTCAAATCGGCATTGCCATCGTTGGTCCAGTTGAAGCGGATAACGAGGTTGGAAATATTATTACAAGCCACTGGTAGCATATAACTTTTGTAATTCCAGGTGCCCTCAACATCACCATCGGCGTTGCAATTGGCGTTGTTATTAGATTTTAATGAGGCATCGAGAGTAGTGAATGAAGTTCCTCCGTTTGTGCTATACAATAAAGAAGCATTATCATTTAAACCTGCGCCGCCGGCGGTGTATTGAAAACTAAGAACCAGGTTGTGGACCCCGTTAGTAGAAATATTAGGTGACTGAGCGGCCAAATTGCTATTTGTGCAAAAACTAAGAACGGAGCAAAGGCCCCCGGCATCGTATCGTGCACCGGCATATTGCGGCAGGCCATAAGTATTAGGCTGGGCGGTTATATACAAACACTTGTTAGCGCCCGAGGCAGGACTATATGTGTTGTTAACGCAGGTGCCAATTGCACCGTTACCCACGCAACTATCCGAGATATCCCAGTAATTATTGGCGTTGCCGTTGCTGCCCGTTGAAATATTGGTAGTCCAGGTTTGAATGGTTGAATCGAAGGTTTCGAGGTAGACAGAATCCCAATTGGTGGTGCCGCCGGTAGAATAAACGGTTACCGTGTAAGTGCCTGCCGCCAAACGGAAGACGGAATCAGTTGTGGCCCCATTACTCCACTTATAAGTATAGTTGCTCCCTCCTCTGGCAACTACATAAGCCAAGCTATTAGCAACACAGGTTGGGTTTGTAAAATGCACCAACGCCGAAAGTTGCGCCGAAACAAATAGAGCTGCGCTAAAAAAAACCAATAACAGGTAGAGTTTTCTCATAGGGAGGAAATTTGCTTTAACAATATAACAATTATGCTTAAAAATCCGGGTCAGGCATTTAAAAGGCTAAAGCGGACACAATCGCAAAGCCTTCGAAAATAGAAGCAACATAGGCGCCTAATTACCCGAATTTACAAGCGATAATCCGAAAGGGTTTGAGTTAAAGGGGTTTACATATTTCCCTGTTACAAAAAATATTGGCACATTTACCAACATATATTTTCACTCGCTAAAATTAACCGCATGAAAAAACTTTGCTCACTGATTGCAATCTGTACTTTATATACCGGCTTATCGGCCCAGGTACTTCAAACCTTTTATGATTTTAGCGGACCAACTATTGCGGGAGATACCATAAGCATGAGTCAATATGCAGGAAAAAAAGTAATGGTAGTTAATTGTGCCAGTTATTGTGTTTATACACCCGAGTATGCACCACTAAAAAGACTTGACAGCATTTACTCTACACGGTATAATTTTGCCATTGTGGGATACCCGACCAATGATTTTCTTAACCAGGGAGGCACCGATTCTGCAATTATAGCAACCTGCCACCAGTATGAAGTTAATTTTCAGATAATGGCACCTGTTAATATTGTAACAGGGGATACTGCGCCCATTTACAAATGGCTACAACGCCAGGATTTGAATGGCGTTTCGAACGCCCATGTTAGCTGGAACTTCAACAAATTTTTGATAGATAGACAAGGACATTGGGTAAGATGGGTTGATAGCCCGATTAGCCCGATGGATAGTTCAATTACCAATTGGATAATTGATGATTCGGCCGCTGTTGCTGCAAGCATTCAACTTGTTAATGCTGATGAGTTTATATCATTCAAATCTGCGAACCCGGCCAACAACACTATTAACCTTGAAGTGAAGGCAAGTGTTGCCCAACAGCTTGATATCAATTTGTATTCGTTGGAAGGCAGGTTTGTTGGCAATATTTATCGTGGAGATGTCTCTGCTGCTCAGCAAATAAGCTATTCCGTTTCTTCTTTGCCGTCAGGAATTTACCTTGTTAAAGCTCAAACCACTACAGGCCAAAAGACTTTGAAACTTGTAATTGAGCATTAGGATGACCAAGAACAATTGCCCTCTGCAATAAAAAGAAAGGCCGTAACTGAATAGTTACGGCCTTTCTTTTTTAGGAATTTTAGCGTGTTACTTCTTTTTAAAAGTGCGCACGTAGTTAATAATGTTCCAAACATCATTGTCTTCGGTAATCTTTTTTGCAAACGACGGCATTTCATCGCGGCCTTTTAACACCTTGTAAAACATTGAACCATCAGTTTGGCCTTGAAATTTCGCCTGACTAAAGTCGGCTAATTCAGTCTTTAACTCTGCGGCTTTAGGGCCGTCGCCTTCGCCGGCTTTACCGTGGCATGATTTGCAGTATTTACCATAAAGAGCAGCACCTGCGTCCTGGCTGGCCTTATCAGCCTTTACTGGATTTTTTACTTTTTGATCGGTATCAGGCACTTTCCATTCGCCACCCGGGTAAGTGAAAGCCACCATACCCAATACCATAGCACCGAATACCGGTGCAGCAATTAACTTCATTGATGTTTTCATGATTTCAGATTTGTTTTTATTTAGAAAAATATATTACAAAAGTATGCATTAATTATTGAAAATGAATTAGTTATTTGTCTTGCTTAATTTTTTGATTTTGAACAAGCCGTATACCACATAAAACAGGTAACCCCAAATAATAATAAGTATACCATTGACACCAATAACCATAAGCCATGGAGCATTATTGCGCGCTCCAATTAGCGAACGTTTGGCTATTGGGTTTTCGCTGGCAATGAGGTGTTGCCCCCAGGCAATATTCTTTTCAAAAATTACCGAACCGTAATTATCATCCTCATCAAGCTTTACAATGATGGTGATAACACCGGCAGCATCGCCTGGTATATCGTTTGGAAACGCGATGGATACGTTACCCGCACTATCGGTATAATGCAGATCCTCGCCTACCGGTAATGAACACAAACTGCGTTTTACAAAACACTTAAGCGGCATTTTAGCACCCGGTATCATTTTGCCGGTTTTTTCATCGTAAATGTTCAGGTTGGCCTGCACTATTTTTTCCGTATCGCTTTCCTGCTTAAAGTTTACGGCAATAGCCGCATCCATAGCACTAACATCAGCTTCCTGCGATTTGTATTTAGGATTCTTTTCTATTCGGCTGTAAAAGTGGTAATGGCCTGTCGAGTCTTTAAACTTCGCTGCATCTGCCGTGGTTAATTGCAGCGTAGCCATACCCATTTCATCCGTAGGTAATTTTTTAAATAGTTTTTCGTAATCGGCATCCGTGTAAAAGCCGAGGTTGATATCGGTACAGTGTTCAATATCCTTTCCCTTCTTAACAAACGAATGAGCCTTAATTTCGTAAGTGCCATCCATGTGTTTAATATAACTAAGCTTAAGCTTTGCTGAAGCTTTGTCTTGCGCCTGCAGGCCGGAACCGGCAAGCAACACTGATACCAAAATCAGTACCAGCTTTATATGCATATTTTTAACTGTGTTCATAGTCAGTGATTTTCAGTTTTTGGGTTTTACAACGTTGGGACGCATGTGCTCATGATCAAGACCCTCTTCTTCAGCTATTTCCCACATACTAATAAAGGGCAGGTAGCGGAACAGAATAGTAATGATTAATAAAGAACCAGCCAGTGAGCCCATGGTAATTGACCACTCGTTCCATGTAGGAAAATAGTGAATCACTTTAGGCACGCCGTTCTGTTCAATAGCCGGGAGGTAAGGGTGAAACAAGGTTGGTATTACAATGAGGTAACGTTTAAACCATGCGCCTATAATGGTCATGTTGGCGATAATAAAAAGTGGAAGTGGTTTGCGGCCTTTTTTGAAGAGTAACACGACTACCGGTATAAACACCCCAAATATTTGCACACCCCAAAACATAGGTGCAAAGCGGCCTACAAAAAGATCGGCTATTAAAGCTTTTTCACCGCCCATCATTTTAAATGCCGGAGTGAGGTATTCGTTAATGGTAAAGTAGGTATATACTAAGGACAGCATAACCAACAGTTTGCCCATCTTATCAAAAATATCGTCAGTAAGGTATTTTTCAAGCTTATATTGTCTACGGGCAATATACATCAGCGATATTACGCCTGCTGCACCCACCACAAAAGCGCCTGCAACAAAGTATGGGCCGAAGTTAGTACTGTTCCATCCCCCGCGTAGCGTACTGGCAAACAGCCAACTTGTTACCGTGTGTATTGCAAGGGCCACCGGTATGATAATGATGGCCAACATATTGACCGATTTATGCAATATGCGGTATTGTTCTTCGGAACCAACCCAGCCTAATGAAAGTATTTTGTAAAGCCTGTGTTGCCATTTTGGAATACCAGTCATTCGCTCGCGTAGTAATGCGAGGTCAGGTAATAAAGGAATATAAAGTAACAGAGCGCTAATGGCGAGATAAGTACTTACAACCAACACATCCCAAACAATGGGAGATTGGATGCGGCCGTGTAGTAAAAGGTTTGCAATTCTATCAGGACGGCCCATATCAACAATAATAATGAGGCCGGCAAACATGATGTTGGCCACCGCTATAATTTCGGCTATGCGCGTTAGCGGAATACTCCATTTAGCATTACTAAGTTTTAAAATGGCGCTGATTAATGAGCCTACAAGGCTAATTGCAACAAAAAATACGAAGTTGGAAATGTAAATTCCCCAGCTTACATAGTTGCTCATGCCAGTTACACTAAGGCCATATTTTAACTGAACGATGTACGATGCAACTCCATTTAAAATAATAAGGCATAATATGGTAGTCCAGACCTGCCCGATGCGTCCGAATTTTTGGGGCTGCAGGTCTATAGTAAGTTCCTCGATTGTAGTAGGGGCTTCCATGTTTTTAATTTTTTAATGATGATGATTCATATCCTCCGACTTGTCATCTTTCCGTTTTTTAGTTTCCTCAAAAGGGACCAGGCGATTAACTGCGGGCAAATAATAAACGTTAGGCTCAGTACCTAATTCTTCCATATAGCGGTAACCACCTTTATCTTTTAATAACTGAGACAGACGGAAGGTTTCGCTTCCGTTGGTTACGGTATCTTCATTTTTATCTCCAAAGAAATATACACCGTTAGGACAGGCTTCGACACAGTGAGGAAGCATTCCTTCACGTAGCATATCGGGACAGAAATCACATTTTTCGACTGTACCCATTTTACGCGGGAACCCTTTTTCAGGATCGTAGGCTACATTCTGCACTTCAATATTGGTTGTTGGTTCTCCCCAATTAAATACGCGGGTTGAATAAGGACAGGCAGCCATACAAAACCTGCAACCGATACATCTTTCGTTATCAATTAATACTATACCATCTTCACGTTTAAAGGTAGCATCTACCGGGCAAACTGCTACACAAACCGGGTTATCGCAGTGAAAACATGTTTTGGGCATCCAATATGGTGCCGTGGCAGGTGCATCTTGCATTTCATAAACATTCAACCATTGCCTGTCGCCAGGAATGTGATGGTGTTTGTCGCAGGATTTTTGGCAGGCCAGCGCATGCTTACAACGGGCAAGGTCAATTACCATTACCCATTTACGGCCTTTAATACCCTGGCGGGCACGTAACCTGTTAGCACTTACCTCCTCGTTTAATTTGGCGGTTGAAAGCTTAATGGATTTTTTATCAACCTCAACCAGCTTGCCATCGGCGGTTAAAACTTTTACAGTGTCTTCACCCGCACCTATTGCATTGAACGGAGTTGTTGCCAAAGCGGCCAGGGCCGAGGTTGCAACACTAAACTTTAAAAAGTCTTTCCTTGAAAATTTATCTGATTCCATAAGGATTTATTTTATCAATTAGGGGGAAATGCAATAAACAAGTTTCATAAAAAAATGGAGGCAAGCCTGCTACAAGCAAGCCTGCACTCCACAAAAGACCTGACTATAAGAACCAAAGTCTTGACATGTTAAAGCCAAGGCAAAACTGGCCTTTTTGATAATCGTTTTGGTTATAGAAATTATTAATTTGAGGTATAATAGAACCGAAGTTGCTAAACGTAATCTGGAAATCGTGAGCACCGGTTGAAAACTCAACACCTATACCTAAATTTGGATGAGGATTGCTACTTGGGTGCTGGGTAAGTGGCTGGTCATAATCAAGCAGAATACCTACTTTGTCGTTAAATTTATAACGCCCCATAACTGCTATAGCAAAATGTTCGTTTCTCATCAAGGGGCTTACACCACCTTCTGCATTAATATATCCGGGAACATTGTTGAAATATGAAATATCGGCTGAAACCTGGAGAGAGAAATGCTTGTCGAATTTGCGCGCAATCATGATTTCGCCAAAGTAAGACATGCGGTCAAGTCCGCGTACAAAATTGTCCTTGCTACGGGTATCAACTGCTGCGTTACCAAAGGCCGTAATACTTAAAGGCCATATACCTTTACCGTGCTCCGACTGCTTCATTAAAGCATACTTAGCATCAAAATCCCAGGTAAGGTTGTATTTATTAAAACCAAAGCCTACTTGCAAATTTGTAACCGGAGTGTAGTTCATACCCACACGGATATTTGCAGCACTGAATATACCCATGAAATCTTTGTACCCATTGGTTACCACACCAAAGCGGTGTTGCAATTCAAACTCGAAAGCTTTGGCACGTGGCACCATAACCGATTGATTGTCGAGTATCAGGTTATCATCAAAGGTAAATTTTACGGGTTTCATGGCCCTGAATTTTTCCATCAGTTTGCCCTGATGCTTTGAAGCGGTGCCGGAAGAATCGCCGGCGGCGCTTTGAGCCATCAGGCCATTTGCTGAGCAACACAACAACAGTAACATCACTACGGGAAGTATAGCTGAGGCTGCTTTTAATTTTATGTTTTTCATGTTTATATTTTTAATTTGTTTATCTAATTATTTTTTGCGCCTTGTGTTATCCAGGCCAACATGTACCCGTTAATGTTACCGGGGTTACCACTGGCATTCATAGGCATAGCAGGAGTTTTAACCCCTATCATGTACTGGTAAACGATACTGTTTGCAGGCGCATTTGTGCTTACCAGGCCCATACTGGTTAACTGGTCGAAGGCCGTACCTGCTTCAAGGTCGGGGGCAATACTGCCCTTTACATGGCAACCGCTTTTTGCACAGTTGGCGCTTAGCAGTGGAACGAGGTCAGTAGATAAGCTTACGGTTTTGGTTACCAGCACCGAATTGCCTACAACTACTGTATCGTCCTTTGCGCAGCCGGATAGTGCTATTATGGCTATTACCACCGCGGCCCATGCTATTGTTAATATTTTTTTCTGTTTTCGCATCACCAAAGATTTAATTGTGATCAAATAATATTCAGTGTTACTTTTTGAAGGTCATGTTAAGACCCGACATGATAGCATGTTGGTTGTCGCAAGCGTTGATTGAGCCGGCAGCCTGAAACATCACGCCAATACCAAATTGTTGGTCGGTAAGCGGCGAAAAGTCAACATCTTGTTCTAAAACATCTGAAGTTTTTAAAGCGCGTTTAAGCATTAACTGCCAGCCTGAACCTGTCCAGTATCCATTAGCTGCTACATCGCCCTGACCGCCAGTATAAGGGGCAATTACTTTACCAGGTATCCAGGTAGTTTGATCGCCGTTGCCTATGCCTGTACCTACTTGTTGGTATGTAGTATTTGCCATAGGATTGATTGTTGAGCCGTTGCTAAGTGTAAGAACGCCATTGCTATCAACTGCTACTACTCTTATAGCTGCACCAGAAGTATCGCTAATTAAAAGAGCCGCGTTGGTATATGAATCGCTTGTTTTAACCCATATAGGAACACTAACATGTTTAGATGTGCCTGTAACCGTTAGGGTTTGTTTGTTGGTAATACCGCCAGTACCGTTGGTAGAAACATTTGAAGAATAAGAAGGAGGGTTACCACCGTTAGAAACTGTTTGGTCGGCATGTATTCCGCCGCCGCCCATAACGCCGCCGGCGTAATCAATATAGTAATCTAAACATTGAGCCGCATTTGCAACCTGATACATACGGGCTCTCCAGCAATCCAATTTTTCGTTAGGACCGTTAGTGTGCATGGTGTTTCCGGTTTGCGTGGTTACAAGGCCCGTGTTGGTATCAACTACCATAGTTTGTACGCCCTGATGGCAAGCACCAAAGCAACCCTGAGTTTTAAAATCGGCGCATGAACCGTTTATGTTCCATAGGAAGGTAAACTGGTCGGACACAAAGCTTTGCAGTGTTACTTCGCCGTTTACATCATAAGTAATGCCTGCTCCGCCTTGTGCCCACAACTTTTTTGTAGGATTGAAATACCAGGGCGAACTCTCTAAGTTAGATTGAGCAGATTTCCAGGTTACTAAAAAGTAGATGTTATTAGCATCGTACAATGATTGAATAGTAACAGGTGTGCGATTGCCTATATAGCCTACAAACGAGGTATTGTTGCCTTCAACATCAGGCACGGTGGCTGTTACGTTTAATATAGGGGCAGCCTTCCATAGGTTTGCATCTGCACCGCCCCAGTAGGCGCCGGCCGCAGCAAATGTTGGTGGTGTGGTAGTTTTAACCGAGGTTAATGTTGTGCCATTTGATGGCGCTAAGTTTAGCACCTGATCATGCCTGGTGCAATTGTAAAGACCGAAAGTTAAACCAAGCATAAGAACAACAAGTATGTTTTTTCCTTTAAGCTTTTTCATTGTTTTGGGATTTTTGCGTGTTAATAAATGATTGAAAATGTTATTCATGGGATAATTTTTATGTCGTTAATTGTTATTATTTAGGACAACACAAATAGACAGCAGAAAGAGGAGTGAAACACTGATTACTATCAGCTACATGGCTGTTATTACTTAGGTTGAAATATGCCCGGCACCAATACTTTGTATTATATGACAACTATTGTGGGTCGTTATAGTGCCTCGAACAAATTGATTATGGCTGAGATAGCGCGCATCACTTATATATAAGCAGGACCTGACGAAATATCCGATTTAAGGGTAATAAATCGGGTTAGCCGGATATCTATTAGGTAAGTAATCACCAATTGCTTACCTCTTGAAATAAGGTTTTATAGGCAAGATTTAGCGGTTTCGGCTTAAACACAAATTTCAACTATTGAAGAGCCGCTTTAGCTTACTTCCTGATTCCTGACAAAAAAAATTACTTTCGTTACCACCGAAAACAAAATGTCACGCTTATGAAATCATGCCTTGTCGCGCTATGTTTATTATTAATGCTTTTTCAAGCGAGTTATTTATCAGCCCAAACTGCATCACCGAGCTTTTGCGGAACCAGCGAAATGCGCGAAAAATTGCTCAAAATTTACCCTGAACTTTTAGAAAAGGAAGCTGCGCTGGAGCGGGAAACCATGGCGTATATTAAAAGCCAAGGATTAGAAAAGAGTAACGAAAAACAACAAGGGCAAATTATTATTCCGTTAGTGGTGCATGTTATTAATGAAGGCGGCCCAGAAAATATAAGTGACGCCCAGGTATTAGATGAAGTGCGCATTATGAACCTGGATTATAACAAGTTGAATAGCGATACGGCTAGTGTAACTGATTCGACACTTAGCAGCATTATTGCCAATATGGGGGTTGAATGGCGTCTTGCTAATATTGACCCAAATGGCAATTGTACCAATGGTATTGACCGGGTTAGATCAGACCAAACGTGGTGGGGCGATGATAACTCCAAATTAAATGACTGGCCTAATAATAAATATGTGAACGTATGGTTGGTTGAGAAAATAGCTAATGGTGCTGCAGGGTACGCATATTTCCCCAGTAGCATTGGCACCGGTGGATTTTCGGTTAGCGCTGCATTTGACGGGGTTTTGTTATTGAGCAATTATACCGGCAGTATTGGTACCGGCAGCTCTTTTACCAGCCGCGCTCTTACGCATGAAATAGGGCACTGCTTTAATCTTGAGCATACATGGGGTAACGGCAATGTTGGAACTACCTGCGGCGATGATGGTGTAAATGACACACCCTTAACCAAGGGATGGACAGCCTGTCCTTCGCCCGCGAATGCAAAAGTGTGTAACCCGTTAATTGAAGAGAACTATCAGAATTTTATGGATTACTCATATTGCAATTGCATGTTTACAAACGGGCAAAAAGCCAGGTGGTTAGCAGCGGCTAATTCAGCCACTGCCAGCCGAAATAATTTATGGTCGAACAGCAACCTGGTTGCGACCGGAACCGCTGATACCTTTAGAAATGCATGCGCTCCCATTGCCGACTTTGTAGTTAATAACAGATACGTTTGCGCCGGAGATTCGGTTGTAAAATTTAGCAGTACTTCGGGTAACGGAGCTATTACTACTTATTACTGGCAATTTCCTACAGGTACACCTTCGACCGCAGCAACCGCAAACGTAACGGTAAAGTTTACACAATTGGGATGGCAAACGGCTAAACTTACGGTTTCGAACGGGTTAGGCAGTAATACTAAAACAGATTCATTTTTGGTGTATGTTGGTGCTGACCAACCAACCTATGTTGCCCCATATTATGAAGGGTTTGAAGACCCTAATATTTTCAATAAAAATACCTGGGCATCGGTAAATTACGAGGAGAATAATGTTGCCGACAATAATGTTACCTGGTTTAAGCAGGTTAGCTCTGCATCGCATACCGGCACTGGTTCAGCGCAGTTAAACAATTGGAATGCTGTTGCCACCCACGATATTGATGAGATTGTTTCACCGGGGTTTGACCTTATTCCCCTCACTACCCCACAAATGACTTTGTCGTTTTACTATTCTATTGCAACGGCTGCCCAGTTTACACAGTTTTTAGGTATACCTCCCGATTCGATGGTAGTATATGCCAGCGCTAATTGCAGCGAGAATTGGCAACCTATTTATACAAACGGCAGTGCCAGTACTTTTATAAATGCGGGAACAGTAACAAGTGCTTTTACCCCAAGCAGCGCCAACCAATGGAAACAAGTTACTATTAACCTGTCGCCAAGCTTAAGGCAGCTTAATGTGCGGTTTAAATTTAGAGTATTTACCACGCTGGGCGGAGTAAACGGTGTTACGGGTGGTGGCAACAACTTTTATATAGACGACATCAATATCGGGAATGCTGTAGTGCCCACAGAGGTTAAAACGATTAGCGCATTAGGCAATGTTAACCTATACCCTAATCCCACCGGCGGTGATGCCACCTTAGAGCTAAATTTACTGCATGCAGGAAATGTTAGCGTAAAGTTGTACGACCTAACAGGTAAAGTGGTGATGACGTGCTACAACGGATGGATGAATAATGGCGAAACGAGGGTGATGATTGAAGGTTCGAATCATTTATCGAGGGGAGTTTATATCGTTAACGTTGTGGCCGATGAGTCGGTTGAGCAATTGAAACTGATTGTGCAATAGTTAGTTTGAGCAAAATAAAAAAGGCGAAAAACCAGGCATGCCTTTGATTTTTCGCCTTTGCTTGTAGCCTTACAAAGCGACTTATCGAACCTTTTGAATGATTATCAATTGGTTAATTCATTAAGGGCTATAAGTGCTTGCTTAGTTTAACTCCTCTAATTAGACGAATCTCTTGGGTTTTCTTGTAATTTAGATTTTAAGCTATTATTAGAAACTTCTTGAGAAATGCTAAACGAAAAGAAATATAACCCAAAATTCAATGCTGAAAGATACAGTCAATGGGTTAGGATTTCCATCGGTTGGATAAGTACAGACCTCAGCGGAGGCTTAATGACTAGATTACAAGGTCTTGGCATCCTTGATGCAGAGCTATATGACATTAACAAATTTGACATTCATCAGACACTTGAGAATGATCTTACCGTATTTGATCATGTGAATATAAAATCGTATTTATGGGTTTTGGGGGTATATGAATTTTTTAGAATGTACGATCAAAAACTTAAAGAGAACCCGGAATTAGTAAATAAAGAGGTTACCGAATACGTGAATAGCGCGAAAAAAGAGTTTTCGAGAATACGGGTTCCCTTGGCAAAACTAGAGCCTTCCTATAAATTCAGAAATGTTGATTATGCGATTCCAAAACTTGGTGCCAATGATGTTCAGCTAGGTTGGACTATAAATGACAATGAAATAATTTGGTATAGGGATCTTTCAGATTTAGCGATTAACGCGTTAACCCAAATACGAATTTACAGAATTAATAAAAACTTAAATAGTACGAAATAACATAGCATTTAAGATAAAGGGAGAAGAGAACACATATCATTTCGTACAAACTCATCAATTTTAGTTACTTTATAGTCCACAACATGGCAACAAAAGACAACGAAAAAATTACGCATGAACAAATAAAGGATGCCTTAATTCGCTCGGGGTATTTTTTAGAAAGTCGGGTCTTGCATATTCTTCACAAAAGAAATTATCGAAATGCGCCCAATATTACTTACCCTGATAGCGGAACAGGAAAGTCAAGAGAGATAGATATATATTCAGAATCGCAGAGAGTAACAGAAAATTTAAACTTAAATTATCATTTACACTTTGAATTTCAGCACCGGCTTATCATCGAATGTTCTAACAATCCACAACCCGCCATTTTTTTCAAAAGACCAGACAGAAGTAAGGAAACAATATTTGGAAAGTTTGGGTATTCCAAATTAGAAAGAGATGTTCTTGAAGGTGAGTCAGCGCATACGGCAGATTATATTTTTCACCATTATACGTAAGTATCCGGTGAAGTGCATACGATCAATACACACTTAGGAAAGGAGGCGCTTGACTTTAATAGCTGTATTCCGGGATACGTCATGTAATTTCTGGAACTGGCTAAGTGATAACCCCTTTTTCAGGTCGGCAGCTAGGCGGTAATATTTTTTCAATAGGACTTCATCTTCCTGCTTGCCTTCAGGCCTTCCTTTCTGCT
>CAIOTH010000134.1 GCA_903861145.1 uncultured Bacteroidota bacterium
AACACAATTGGCCAAAAGCTTTGCGAAACGCAGTCTGCCTTTATCAGTTCTGTTCCTTTGCCTACCTTGCCTCGTGGAATTTATTTCTGCGAGTTGATTACATCGGATGGCCGAAGGACTACGATTAAGTTTGAGCAGTAACAGCCAAACCCCTTCCTTCCCCTGAAGGGGAAACCAAAGCCGGCGTGGATTTCACATCATGCTATTACGTATGATTGCCTTAGTTAGCTAATTTGCAGATGCTCCTTTTTTATATTTTCGGTGTTGCTATTAAGCGCTTAAATCTTCGCAACATTGACTTACAAAGAAACACTTCATTATTTGTTGGAACAACTCCCCATGTTTCAGAAGGTGGGGGCCTCTGCTTACCGAAAGGATTTGCACAATATTATTAAGCTGTGCGATATACTGGGGAACCCGCAACGGGATATGAAGTTTATACATGTTGCGGGCACCAATGGTAAGGGCTCGGTAACACACATTATCGCCTCTATTTTGCAGGAACAGGGTTATAAGGTAGGCGTATTTGTTTCGCCACATTACATTGATTACCGGGAAAGAATAAAAATAAATGGCAAGCTGATTGGTAAAAAATTTGTTACCCGCTTTGTAAGCGAAAATATTGAGCAGTTTAAAACTATCAATGCTTCGTTTTTTGAAATAACAAATGCCATGGCGTTTGCTTATTTTAAAGAGCAAAAAACAGATTTTGTGGTGCTTGAAACCGGTATGGGCGGGCGGTTAGATTCAACCAATATTGTTACGCCCCTGGTTTCGGTTATTACTAATATTAGTTACGACCACCAGCAATTTTTGGGCAATACGCTACCATTAATAGCCGGCGAAAAGGCAGGAATTATTAAACCAGATGTACCGGTGATAATTGGTGAAACACAAAAAGAAACGGCACTGGTATTTATTAAAAAGGCCAGACAAACCAAATCGAAAATATTGTTTGCGGACAAACACAAACGTGGCAGCGGATTAAAAACAGATTTGCAAGGAGACTACCAAAAGAAAAACATTAATACCGCTATCGCTGCCATTGAAGAATTAAGGATTACCGGTGTTGAAATTTCGAATAAGGCAATAAAAAAGGGGCTTAAACATGTAGCCAGTAATACTTCGTTCATAGGTCGCTGGATGGTTGTACAGAAAAAACCACTTGTTATTTATGATAGTGCACATAATGAGGGGGGATTAAGAGAGTTACGGAAAGGTATTGCCAGTTTGAAATACCAAAAGCTTCGTTTCGTTTACGGTACCGTGGGCGATAAGGATATTTCGAAAAACCTTAAGCTGCTGCCTAAAGACGCGATATACTATTTCTGCAAAGCGGATATTCCCCGAGGGTTGGATGCGTACGAATTAAAAGCGCAGGCTGCTAAATTTAAGTTGCGCGGAGAGGCATTTTCCTCAGTGCCGCATGCATTGAAAGCGGCAAAAAAACACGGCGGCAAAAATGACTTGATAGTTGTTGCGGGTAGTGTTTTTGTGGTGGCGGAGGTGCTGGGTTAGCGTGTTAACGTAAAATAGCAGCCGGCACAGCCATCTTCAAGTAACAATTCATTCAATAACCAACTTGCCGTTTTTTAATGGTGCATCACCATTTAAGACCGTCCAAACATATACTCCTTTTGGCCATAGGTTACAGTCCACTCCTATTTTACCATTAGTAAGGTTGTGCCTTAATATCTGTTGGCCCAAAATATTGCATACCACTAATTGCATTGTGCCGTCGCTTATCGAAGCAGAGGTTCCTGTAATCGCTAACTCAAAATTATCGATAGCCGGATTAGGATAGAGTGCCAAATTAAAAGCGTTAGACGGCTCGTTAATTCCCAAATAAACAGAGTAATCGGGGAAAGGATGAAACGTACCTCCGGTGGCTCCATTACAGGCCTTACGATAGAAAATGAGATCGGTTTGATCCTCTATTGGGGGAGATCCCTCTAAACCAATGTAAGAGTCTACTAGGCCCAAACTGTCAATCCATATATTG
This sequence comes from uncultured Bacteroidota bacterium, assembly GCA_903861145.1. Taxonomy (GTDB): domain Bacteria; phylum Bacteroidota; class Bacteroidia; order Chitinophagales; family LD1; genus Bog-950. The sequence continues at coordinate 2,003 of CAIOTH010000134.1, forward strand.
TCAGTTCCACTGAAGTCATTATAATAATATTCATTCAGCTTTTCTCCAGCAAAAATTCCGGTCGATGAAATATAAACTGAATCGTAACACTGAGAGTCACTAAGCCCCTGGCAGGGATTAGGCAAAAATATACTGGAATCCGCGTGAAGAACTTGTTGCGTTACTAAACTTGAATCAAAAAGAACACCGTAAGGCGGATTATAATTTGGACAAGGAGCATGATTGATTGAGCTGAGGCGTACATACGAATAAGTAATTGTATCGCCGGTGCGATGGTATGACGTAATTATGTGCAACTCTGACCCACTAGGGCCGCAAGGTCCTTGAGTTTCGGAGTAGGAATATTGGAAACTATCTCCCACACAAAAATTATGAACCTGGCCGATGGTTGAAGGAACCAATTGTGCGAATAGCTGATTGGCTGTTAGCAGACTTAATACGAGGAGTATTTTTTTCATAGAAAATCATTTTTGGTCATCGTAATTTAACTCCTAAACCGAGTGCCTCATCATAGTTAACTCGAATTTAATGATTAATAATGAGCATTATACCTAATTTAAGATGCGTCGTTAAAAGTTATCCTCACCTCTTGTTGCAGAAAGATAATGCCGCTACCTTCGTAAAATAATGTGAAATGGCAAAATACCTACTAGTGGGGTTTTGCGTGCTTGGCAGATGTTCTTTGAAATATTGCGACCCGTTGGTAAAGGAAGAAAACAGAATAGTCTTTTTAGCTTAATTTATTCATACAATATGAAATATGACAGAACATACTCCAATTACTTGTAAATCAATAAATTATGAAAATTTAACTTCAAAAAAGTTTCAAAAAGTTTATGAAATCAAAAAATAAATTTTGAGACTTAAACCTTTCCCCGGCATTACTTAAAATGAAAACACCACTGCTATGCTCGGCAGTATTGGCATTTGGTTAACACGGTTGTAGGTAATTGGATTGAAGTAGAAAATGTTCTGCCGGTCGTAAACGTTAGAAGCGCTGGCGTTTATTTCAAGCTTCAGCCTCTTTTTAAAGCTGAAGGTCTTCTTAATCTCGAGGTCTAAGCGGTGATAGGCAGGCAAACGGCCGCCATCTAAATGCGCAGCATAGATTATGCCCAGGTTACCATTTGTGCCGGTATAGTTAGTGCTGATGCCCCCACTAAAAGGGTTGCTTTCGTAAAAAGATTGAGTTTGGGTAAACGGAAAGCCGCTACCGAAATTCCAACGTCCGCTAACTTCCCAATCGTGCTTTTTACCAAAGGTGTAAGCAATTACCAGGTTTACGTTATGGCGGCGGTCGTAATAAGGGTTATAAATCTGCTGAAAGTTATTGATGGTATTGTATGCCAACGAGTATGTGCCGTATAAAAACAAGCCCTTGTATTGATATTTCATCACTATATCGAGGCCGTAAGAAACCCCGCGTTGAATGATATAATCAGAAGGATTTACTGCATTGGCACCACCGGTATAGTTCAAATCGAACAAGTGCCAGAAATACTTGTAATAAGGTTCAACATTGATACTAAGGTTTTTGGCCAGGTCGGCTTCAACACCAAAAATAGCATCAACACTACGTTGCATATTACGCGGTATATTGTGCGTAGCGCCATTACCATCAACCGGTGCTTCGTTAGGGGCAGTTAAAAAACCGGCAAAAAGGTCAACCACGTCCTGGTTGTTTTTGGTGGTCATTAAATCCTGAGAGTACAGGCCCGAAGCAAATTTTAGCCTGATTCTATCCGTAACATTCACCTTCATGTTTAAGCGCGGCTCGGGTGATACAGCACCTATTACACCATAATATTCCATACGGGCGCCTACGTCAATTACAAACCGTTTCCAGTATTTGTGATACATTAAATACACACTTAAATCGGTTGAGCTTTCAGGTTGAGCAACCAACTCGCCTGAAGAGTTAGTAAAGGTGTAATTGGTTTTGGTACCTTCAACATCTAGGCCATATTTAAGGTCGCCGTTACCAAAGTAACTGGTGAAATCCATACCAATATCGAACGCGCCTATTGAACTGCTGCGAGGGCCCATGTTCTGCTCATCTAACGAGATTGCATACTGCGAATAACTAACGTGGGTATTGAAATAGATGTTAGAGTTTTTAGGAGCAGCCAGGAAGTTTCCGCCTACGCCAAAGGTATTCCACCGGGCATCGGCCGCTGCAAAATTGGCATTATCGCGAAAGTTAAACCCGCTTATGCTAAGCTTATTACCGGTACCGGTGCTAAGCGAAAACTTACCATACACATCGTAAAACGAATAAGGCAGGTTGCCTTTACCTGCGTAAGGATAAAATATCTTTGAGCTTTGATCGAGGTATGAATCCTTAGTGCTCAATATTAATGAGGCATTGGTTCCATTGTCTTCCTTTAGTTTGATAATAGGAATTTCGAGCAACGCGTGTGCGGTGAACGGGGATACACCAATATCGCCACTCACATCTTTACGGTTACCATCGCGGGTTGAAACATCAATAACGGCACCGGTGCGGGTACCATACTGGGCAGGGAAACCGCCGGTGTATACATCAACGTTCTTTATCACATCGGTTTCGAAAACTGAAAACAGGCCAATAGAGTGGAAGGAATTATAGATAGGAATACCATCGAGCAAAAACTGGGTTTGAGATGTTGTAGCACCACGAATTACGATTTGGCCACCGGCATCGCCGGTTGAAATAATACCGGGGATTAATTGCAGGTATTGGGCAATATCGGCTTCGCCGCCAATGGTGGGCATTCTTTTCATTTCCATCGGGGTAATAGATGTAACTGAAACGCGGGATTCGGTAAGGTTCTTTTGTTTTTCGCCGCTAATTTCAACTACATTTAAATCAACGGATTTGGTAGCGAGGAATACTTTGAGGTTGCTGATTTGGTTCTTTTTAATTTCCACTGATAAGGTTTGAATTTCATACCCCAAAAATGAAATTCTAACAGTATGCGTGCCAACCGCTAGGCCGGGAATGCTAAAATAACCCTGGTCGTCGGTGCTGCCACCAAGGTCTGAACTATCAATTTGGATACTGGCAAAAGGCACAGGTTCGCCATTGGCTTTATCGTAAACAAACCCTTTAACAATTCCCTTTTGGGCGAATAGACCAACAGAACCAAGTATTAGCAACAGCGTGAAAAATTTCTTCATGTACCCAATTGTTTAAAAAACAAAATGCCTGAATAAACCAACGTATTTTCAGAGCGGCGCAAGTTATAAAAAAACTTATGTCTAAATGTTAATGCCCAAAAGAAGGTGATTAAGGACTTTCCTTAACACAGAGAGGGTATTAAGCACATGGCAACCGGTAAAAGGAATTCATTAGTCGCGGCTAAAGAAAATGAAGTTAAACGATAGATTATCAAGTAAGTATAAAAATTAAGAAATAGATAAGGTGCTCAACTAGAAAGGCTTTTGTGGATAAGATTCATGTTACCCTAATTTTATGGAAAGTGAAAAATTATATTTTTACCATCGAAATTTTCGCTATGAAGAAATTCTACTTGTGTGCATTGTTATTAGTGGGGCTGAATATGTTAAATGCCCAAAAAGCCAAGGTTTATGGAGTTGTTACTGATGAAAAGGGACTGCCCATGTACGGCGTTACCGTTGCCATTAAAGGAACCACAACCGGTACGTTAACAGATACAGCCGGTAAATACGATTTACCTTTTGAAGACGGCACCCATTATGTTGACTTTTCGTTTATCGGGTATTCTCCAAGAAGCATGCTAGTAACTATACTGGACCAAAAGGATAAAAGGATAGACGTACAAATGACCGATAGCACCAAAGAGCTGGAGATAGTTGTTGTAACCGGCACCAAATACGAGAAGAAGCTGGGAGATATGTTGACTTCTATTGAGGTTGTTAAAGCCTCGGCTATACAGGCAAATAATTCAAAAATGGATGAGGCCATGAATAAAGTGCCCGGTGTAAATATGATGGGGCGAACAATATCTATACGCGGTGGCAGCGGTTTTAGCGATGCTACCAGTAACCGCGTAATGGCCATGCAGGACGATGTGCCAATTATAAGCCCCGAAAATGGTGGTATACTTTGGGATATGATACCCATTGAGGAATTAGAGCAGGTTGAAATTATTAAGGGTTCGGCATCCTCTTTATTCGGCTCATCGGCACTTGATGGTGTGTTGAATATGGTAACGGTTAACCCCACGCCTAAAATGGAGAATAAGGTAATTTTGAACTACGGCTTTTATGGGGAACCAGACAATAAGGAATGGGATTGGTGGTGGCATAAACAGATTAAGAAGAAGGACGGCAAGCTAGTTGACCGCGTGGCTTTGCCAATGTTCGGCGGAGGAACCTTTTTGCACCGTAAGCAATATGGAGATTTTGGAGTGGTATTATCTGCCGCATATAGTCAAAACCAGAATTATTTACAGAACGCTGATTACACCATGGTGCGGATGGGATCAAAAGTGCGCTATACACCGCATAAGCACCCTCACATAACCCTGGGTTTAAATTCGAATTTCTTCCACAAAAATTTTAAGGACTTTTTTGTTGCTGCAGATACAGGTAGAGGGGCATATCAACCGCTTACCGGAAACCCCATTGTAAGGCAGCGCACTTTTAATATTGACCCTTACCTAAACGCTTATGATGATAATGGCAACAGGCATAGTGTTAAATTCCAGGTGCTTAATGTACTGTATAATTCAGGAACCGGGGACAGCACAGCATCTACCCAATACTACTACAACTACACTTTTTTACACACTTTTAAAAAGAGTGATGTAATACTAACCGCCGGAACAGAGGGTTTTTATACGCTTATCAGAGGTAAAACTTTTGAGACTGTGGTTGTAAATCCGAATAATATAAAATACTTCTCGACCCGCGATGAAATGAATTATGCTGCCTTTGCGCAATTTGAGAAGAAGTTCTTTCACAAGCTAACCATTGCCGGGGGCATAAGGTTAGAATATGCGCAGCTTGCAGGGCAAACTGTGATGAATGAACTGCCAGTGGTAAATATGCTAAGCAAATTGTTCGGCGGTAAAAAAACTATTGGCTCACCGGTAACGCCGTTGGCAAGGGTGGGCATTAACTACCAGGCAACAGAAGGCACTTTTTTACGCGGTTCAATTGGCCAGGGATTCAGATACCCTGCAATGTCTGAAAAATATGTATTTACGGAACGCAGCGGAGCACAGGTTTATCCTAACGAAGCATTAAAACCAGAAAACGGATGGATGGCCGAAATAGGCATTAAACAAGGGGTGAAAATAAGTAAGTGGATGGCCTATTTTGACCTAAGCGGGTTTATTATGAGGTATCATGACCTGATTGAGTTTGAGGCCGATAACAACCTGCCCGATTCGATTAAGTTTAGCCCCTATCTACAGGGAATTCCTTTCCAGGCGCAGAATATTGATAATGCCCGTATTTTAGGCGTCGAGTTTTCCGCCATGGGAAATGGTAAAATATTTGGAGTGCCGTTGTCATTCCTGATAGGTTACACCTACATAGACCCACGAAATATGGATTACAATCCGGCAATAGTTGGTTCAACTCCGCTACTTAAATACAGAACACAGCACACCGCTAAAGCCGATGTGCAGGCAAACTACAAAGGACTGACGGCCGGTATTACTGCATTTTATGGAAGTAACATAAAATACATTGATAACGGCTCAACCGGTGCGCTTGCCGTTTACCAGAATTTCCGCGCTACACATACCCATGGCGAGTTTGTACTTGATATAAGGGCTGGTTATACCTATAAAGAAAAAGCTTCGTTTATGTTTATATGTAAAAACGTAGCTAACACCGAATACATGTTGCAACCGGGCGTTATAGATGCGCCAAGAAATTACGGTTTCCAGGTAGGGTATAATTTTTAAATAGAAGCATTACGGAAAGGGATTAGTTCAAACCGGCCTTTTCCTTCTCAACACGTCTGCGGATATCAACCAATTCGCCTTTAGGAATGGCAGCTATTAGTTTTTGGGTGTACTCGCGTTGAGGGTTATTGTAGATATCATCGCTAATACCCATCTCTTCAATTTTGCCTTTGTTCATTACCACCATGCGGTCGCTCATAAACTTAACTACCGAGAGGTCGTGCGAAATGAAGATGTAGGTAAACTTAAACTCTTCGCGCAGTTTTATAAGCAGGTTCAATACCTGTGCTTGTACTGAAACATCAAGCGCCGAAACCGATTCGTCGCATATAATGAACTTGGGATTTAGGGCCAGTGCACGGGCGATGCAAATACGCTGCCTTTGCCCACCGCTAAACTCGTGCGGGTACCGGTTAAAAAACTCGGGCTTCATATTTACTTTGCCCAGCAAGTCAATAACCTTTTCTTTCCGCTCCTTCTCGTTTGCATAAATACCATGCACAGTCATTGGTTCCATAATAGCGCTACCAATGGTAATGCGGGGATTTAATGACGAGTATGGGTCCTGAAAAATGATTTGCATGTGCTCGCGCATTTCCTTCATTCCCCGATTATCAAGGTCTAACAGGCTTTTACCATCAAAAACGATTTCCCCTCCATGCGCGGGAACAAGTCTTAGTATTGTCCTTCCTAAAGTAGTTTTGCCGCAACCGCTTTCTCCTACCAGTCCTAATGTTTCGCCTTCGTAAACATCAAAGCTTACGTCATCAACAGCTTTTACATAATCGGTAACCTTACCCATAAAACTTTTAGCGGTGGGGAACCATGTTTGCAGGTTTTTAAGTTGCAGGATAGGCTTGCCGGTTAAAACCCTTTGGCGACGGGCCAGCGTTGCCTCTTCCGAGATGACAACTGCCTTTATTGCATCCTCAACCGAGATATTGGTTTCAACAATTTCGCCCGCGTCATTTTCGGTCATAAAATCAACAACTGTAGGTAGTTTGCTCAAACGTTTACCCAATGGCGGACGGCAAGCCAACAAGCTTTTGGTATATGGATGTTTAGGATTGCTGAAAATGTCAAGCACACTTCCCTGCTCAACAATTTTACCTTTATACATTACCAGCACGCGGTCGGCCACTTCCGCTATTACACCCAAATCATGAGTAATAAAAACTACCGAGCTTTCAATCTCGCCTTTCAGCTTAGCCATCAGGTCAAGTATAGTTGCCTGTACTGTTACATCCAGCGCTGTGGTTGGTTCATCAGCAATCAGTATAGATGGATTGCAGCTCATGGCCATGGCTATCATTACTCTCTGTTTTTGGCCACCCGATAACTGGTGAGGATAGGCATCTAAAATACGTTGCGGATTGGGAAGCTTTACTTTCTCAAACATTTTGAGGGTAATATCTTTCGCCTTTTCTTTAGAAACATTTTGATGCAGGGTAATAGCCTCCATTACCTGGTCGCCACAGGTAAACACCGGGTTTAACGATGTCATGGGCTCCTGGAATATCATGGCAATTTCGTTACCGCGATACTTGCGCATTTCGACTTCACTAATTTTTGTAAGGTCAACTGTACTTCCGTCCCTTTTATGGAAAATGATTTCACCCGATACAATCCTTCCCGGTGGGTTGGGTATAAGGCGCATAATAGACAAGGAAGTTACCGATTTGCCCGAACCCGATTCACCCACAATACCAATAGTTTCGCCACGATTTAAAGTAAAGCTGATATCGTTAACCGCACGGGTTACGCCGTCATCGGTCCTAAATTCTGTTACCAGGTTTTTAACTTCAAGTAATATTTGGTTTTGGGCCATTTGCTCTGCGGTTTATAAGGCACTATTAATAGTGAAAATACGTTCGGGCTAAAATATCTTTTAATTATAGACTTTACAAAAATCAAAAACTGGCACGATTATGGGCGTATCCTTACTAACGGTAAGTTGTTGAGCATTTTCCACGATTTTAACACTGTTTTCACTTTTAAAACAAACAACACAATAAAACCACAACATCGTTAGTTATTAATGCAAACACAACGTCTATGAAATTTCGATACCTATTTATTTCCTCACTAAAATTGAATAAGTATGGAAACCAATCAGAACGGAGCGGGAGAAAGCAAGAAGAAGCTTTACATAAGTGCTTTAGTAGCCTTACTGCTCATTAACAGTGTTAGCCTTTACTTCCTGTTTTCCGAAAACAAAGAGAAAACAGATATTACTACCGAACAAGTAGCATTGCAGAGTAATTTCAAAAGCCTGTCCGATACCCTCGATGCCAAGAACATGGTAATTGATAAGTACGTGGGCAAAAACCAGGAGTTGGATAAAACCATTGCCGATAAGGAAGATATGATTAGCCACGAAAAGAAGGAAATTTCAGGCTTGCTATCTAAAACCAAGTTAACCGCCGGCGAATTAACCAAGGCTAAAGGTATGATAGCCCAATACCAGGCATCTATTACCGATTTGCAGGGAAAGGTTGATGAGCTCACCAAACAAAACCAACAACTGGCTCAGCAAAACCAGCAATTATCAACCGATCTCTCTACTGAGAAACAAGCCACCTCGCAGTTAACCGAGAAAAACATGGGTTTGACCAAAAAAGTAGAAGTTGGCTCGCTTTTCCAGGTGGCAAAAATTGATGTTGAGGCTGTAAAAACCAGGCAAAATGGTAAAGAAGTAGCTGTTAAGAAAGCCAAGGCCGCCGAAGAGTTGAAGATTAGTTTCGAAACCGGCGAAAACAAGGTTATTGACCCCGGCCAGGTTAGCTTATATGTGCGCATCATCAATCCTAAAGGCGAAACAATAGCAGTAGCTGACCAGGGTTCTGGTACCATACCATGTGCCGATTCACCTGAACCTTGCCAGTATACCAAGAAAGCCGACATTCAATACGACCAATCCAATAAAAAAGTAATCCTTTATTGGGGACAGAATATTAAAGACCCCGGCACCTATAAAGTGCAGCTTTATCAAAGCGGCCACGTAATTGGCACCGGTGCAGTAACACTTAGCTAACAGGTATTCCTTACCTCGTGGAGCCTTCCCCAAAAGGGAAGGCTTTTTTATTTGCGAAAATTACTCTTACATGTCCTGTATTGTTAATTGCTATTTAAAATCAATAGCGTAGATAAGTGCCCGATAGCCAAATTTGGATTAAACTGCTTTTCTGTTAATTTTGGTCAACCAAAACAAAACCCAAACAAAAAATGGAAAACGAAAACGAACAAAAAAGTGGTAATAAAACATTATATATTGTAATAATAGTTTTGTTGTTGCTTATTAATGGTGTGGTAGGCTATTTCCTATTTACCGATAACCAGGCAAGAAAATCAGAAGAAGGGAAAAACGTAACGCTTACTGCCGAAATGAAAGCCATAACAGATACCCTCGATGCTAAAAAAGCCGAGTTGGAAACGATGAAGGGCGTTGATGCCGGTAAAGATAGCGCCATTGCAGCCCAGCAAAGCGAAATTGAAAAGAAAGAACAGGAAATTAAGAGTGCTTACGCCAGCGGCCGCATGACTTCTTCCGAGCTAAAAAAGGCCAAAGAAATGATAACGCAATACGAAGCTTCAATTGCTGATATGAAAAAGCAAATTGACCAGCTTAATGCCGATAAACAGGTTTTAACTAACCAAAACCAAAAACTATCAACCGACTTAACTACCGAAAAACAAACAACCGCTCAGCTAAGCGACCAGAACAAAGGCTTAAGCAAAAAGGTTGAGTTGGGTTCGTTATTGCAACTTAAGAGCATAACCGTTGATGGTATTGCCAAGAAGAAGAACAACAAAGAAGTAGTTGAGAAGAAAATCAAGAAAGTGGAAAGCCTTAAAGTTACCTTCGAAACCGGTGATAACAAAGTGCTTGAGCCTGGTAATGTTACTCTTTACATGAGAGTTATAAACCCTAAAGGTGAAACCATTTCTCAGGCCGACCAGGGTTCAGGTACTATTAAACTGGCTGGTAGCGACCAAACAGTTCAGTACACCAAAGCGCTTGATATTGATTGGGCACAAGCCAACAAAAAAGTTGTTGTTGAATGGACTTCAGGTATCAAAACTGCAGGTACATACAAAGTTGAAATTTACCAAAGTGGTTACGCCATTGGCTTAGGCCAGGTGGAGTTTAAGTAATACTGCTTAATCCAAATCTTTCAATCCCGGTTATCTCAAAAGGTAACTGGGATTTTTTTTTGCAGCCAAGTTGCAAGCAAATTACATTACAGCAACATTCCAAGGTTGCCAAGTGGTTTGTATTTCTGCACAGTGGCTCTCCTCTTTGGGGAGTTAGAGGGTTGCAATGCCAATCCAGAATCATTGTTCTAAGCATAGAATTTGTCAAGTTTTGTCAACTTTTTGCACTCAACTTGCAAGCAAATTACATTACTCCAACACTCCGAGGTTGCTAGGCTGTTTGTGTTTCTGGGTAGCGGTTCTCCCCTATGGGGAGTTAGAGGGTTGCAATGCCAATCCGGAATCATGGTTCCGAAACGCAGAATTTGTCGGGTTTTGTCAAGTTTTGTCAACTTTTCGCACTCAACTTGCAAGCAAATTACATTGCTCCAACACTCCAAGGTTGCAAAGTGGTTTGTATTTCTGCACAGTGGCTCTCCCCTATGGGGAGTTAGAGGGCTGCAAAGCGAATCCACTTAGACACATCCGTTCAAAATTTCAACTTGAAACTCAAAACCCGAAACGGTTCTGGAAATGTAACCTTTTGTAACCCTTTGTAACCTTTTCGCACATAGACCCAACGTTTTACATTGAAATCTGAAACTCGAAATACAATTGTCAAAGAACAATCACGGCACCCGGTTTAACCAATTGCCAATTTTGCTATTTCATATTATATTACGAAAGTAAAAAGATTACCGCTTGCTTGCAAGGGGTGGGGATAAGTAATTACCTCTAAAAATGTTTGACACCCACGCCCACTGATATTGGAAACGTTGCAGCGTAGGCCCATACAATATATTCGGATCCCTCTCTATCGCTTGCGATGGAGAGGGTGGTCAAGCGAAACAATGACCGGGAGAGGCCCGGCTGTTAACCTGGTGTGAAAAGGCATTAGCTCTTACTAAAAATTATACCCTTCAAACCCTTTCGTAAATTCGTTACTCTTAAAGGCAGGGTTTATTTTCAGGTTAAAAAACTGGTAGCGTTCAAAAACACCGCGGTCGTCTGTCAGCTCCTGAAACACAGGGAAGTTATTCTCTTTATCCACGTAAAACACGCTCTTCTTAGCATAGCTGCTGGGTACCTTTAATGTTTTGCCGCCTAAATCATCTTCAAAGCTTTTTACCCCGTTCAAATCAGCAATACTGTATTCCGATATCAAAAGTTTATTGGCAATCGTTAGCATCGTCTCTCCCTTTTGCGCCTTATAGGTGGTATAAGCCCATGTTGGGTCTTCAATCACCAGTTTATAGCAGGCTCTATTGTTCCAGGTTACATCACCGGCATATTTAAACACCTCATCAAATTTGCCTTGCTCATCACTCCTCTTCATCCCCGCCTTAACTATACGTGCTACTAATCTAAATCCGGCTGAGTTGAGGGTATGATGCTGGTCTTTAGTTAACATGCCACCGGTTGGCGCCAGCGAAATCGAGAAAAAAAGTTTATTGCTTTTTACCGTTGCCTTACCACTGTTTTCGCCATCTGCATACAACACTTCAGTTCCTTTATTAGGGTCTGCAGTCATTTTCATGTATATCTTACGGGGTGTTTCGTTCACCTTGGTAAAAATTTCACCACCGCGTAAATCCTTCATGTCAGGCAACCTCTCTTCGCTTTTCATGGTGTATTGGCAGGTTTGGTACGATTCCATAGCTGCAACCATTTTATTGGCAATAGCGCGGTTTTGGCTTTCGGGTGTGCGGGCCGAAAAATTTAATGCACAAATAGCAATCAGCACCAGCGAAATTGAAAGGACTTTTTTCATGAATTAAATTATGTGTGGTTTAAAATTTATTTGGTCAAATACGGTTTTAAAAACTATAAGGCAATGCCCAGCTTTTTATAAACAAAACTCATTAACCAGGCAGGCCCAATCATAAGGTACTGCAGGTCTTTCAAGAAAGACGGTTTCTTTCCCTCAATATTGTGCCCGTAAAATTGCCCTATCCAGGCCAATACAAAAATGCCTATACAAATAGCCCATAACGGAATGGCGGTAATTTGAGTTATCTCGTAACACAGGCCAATACAAACCAACGAAAACACCAGCATACCAACCGATAATGATTTAGAAAGCAAAAAATAGTAACCGGTCACAAACACCAAAATAATAATTGCAAGGTTAAGGTTCATTTGCCCAATTAACTTAACCGGAAACTGAACGTTATACAGTAAGCCAATAACGCTAAAAAATATTAGCGGCACACATATCCAGTGTATGGTTTTGTTGGTGGGGTTTTGGTGGCTTACTCCGTATTCATCAAGCCATTGTTGAATGCTCTTCATGTTTTGTGTTTTATGGTGCTAAAATAGAGATGTGCGGATATAAAACAAAAAAGGCCCTGCAATAGCAGAGCCTTTAAGTAAGTTTTTGACTTTATTTACTATTCAACAATGGTAAACTTGCGTGTAACGCTCGATACCCCGTCAGAGATAGATAAAAGATAAATACCCGCTGAAAGATTTCCCCTTTCAATACTAGAAGTATTTACACCCGGGTTAGCTTGAATTTCTTTAACCGAAATAATTTTGCCCATTATGTCGGTAACCTTAACTGAGTAGTTGGCATTCTTTTCAGCAACAAACGATAGTTGAGCAGATGTACCCATTGGGTTAGGCACAATATTAACCGATGCTACATTAGCTTCAACCTCATTAATACCCGATGGGCAACTGGTTGCAGCAACCTGATTTTGCCCGGTTATTGAAGACGTATCTGTGGCAGTGCACGGGCCTGCTGGCGCAGCAACTCTTAACCATAATTTTATACCGGCGGCATCAACTGTATTAGGGTTCTGTATAAACTGGCCGGTTGGGCTATGGTTAATATAGGCGGTAACCTGCAATCTCAAATTATATTGACCAACAACATCGTTGGTGGTGCCGGTAAAATATAAAACACCAAATTCATTCGCAGCATAGGTTCGGCTAACTTTATTCATATTCCAGCACAATCCGCAAGGCAGGTTCCAAATGGTATCAATGGTAACACTATCAATTGATTGGGTTCCAAGAAAAATAAACCGAGAATACATTTGAAATGAAACAGTATCCTTATAAGCAACCCCTTGCACCGCGCATGGCATCGAATCAGGATAAGGAAAACCCACTTGGGCATTGGGATTGGCTATAATGTTGTTTACCGTTCCGCACCATTGCGCATTGGCGGTATTTATAGCAAACGATGCTGATATGGTTAAAAGGGCTAGTAATATTTTCTTCATTATTTAGTTTTTAGGATTTAGAAATAGCGAATATTTCGCGGCACAAAACAAAAAAGTCTTTCCATAACCGGAAAGACTTTTTTGTTAAAGTTTTCAACACCTATAAAGGCGATTGAAACTTATTACTCGATGATTAATCTCTTAGTGAATGTAGATACTCCGTCAGTAATAGAGTAGAAGTATACACCAGCAGAAAGTGTGTTTCTTGTAATAACGTGTGAGTTAGTACCCATTTTCACATCAACTTGTTGGCTGTAAACTTCGTTACCAATAATGCTGGTAATTTTTTCAGTCATCATACCTGCTTTAGCAGAGTTGAAAGAAATCATCGCCTGGCTGGTGAAAGGATTAGGATAAACGCTTAACGATTGGATATTCTGATCTACATTGTTAATGCTGTTTATTATACAACCATTGCTACCGTTATAAGCAATAATACCGTTTGCATCGGCTTGGGTAGTATCAATTACATGCCAGCAAGACGAATCAGTAGCATTTACTCTAACAAAATATTTTAAGCCGGCTGCATCTGCATTTGTAGTTATAGGGAAACCAATGTTGGTCCACGCTCTAACAATAATGTGCAGTTTGTATTGACCAGGCGTTGCAGTTGTTGTTCCTGTTACTTTGATACAACCATTTTGTTGGTTGCCAAAAGTGTTAGTGTTACTATTTGTAGCCCAGCAAAGACCTGAAGGCAAATTGCTGATGGTATCAACTTGCAATGAATCCATGGTAAGTGTTTGACCGCTGAAGGTAAGCGTATCATAGTTCTGAAACTCGATAACTGTTGATGTTGCAACATTATCAACTATCGGAGCCAAACTATCAGATATCGGGCTCAAACCTGGCTTAGCTAAAATTGTAGGAGTACAAACCGAAGAGCCTGAACCGCCACAATATTGTGCGTTTGATTTAACTGCGATGATACAAAATAGTGAAAGAGTAAAAATTAATTTTTTCATAGGTTTTTTAGTTTTTGATTTTTAGTTGTTTACGCGGCAAATTTAAGTAACGATTTCATTAAATCACAATAGTTATTCACAAAAAAATAAAACTTTATGATTATTATAATGAACAACGCTGCCTTTCGTCTGGGCTGATTAGCACCTTTATATAACTTTTCGCATATTAACGGGCTTAAAATTATGGATTCCGCAAAAGAGCACACAAGTTTTCAATGCAATTTATTGCACCAAAAGCATATTTATTTGCATAAATAACATCCCTTTCAATCATTAAATTAACAAAGCAACAAACCGCTACCTTCGTTTCAAAAAAAATCTATTTTTGTCCAAAACAAAAACGAACCGCATGAAGTTGAACCTCTACTTGTTACTCGCTTTTATTTCCTTGTCTTTTAGCGCATTTTCTCAAAATGCCAAAGTTAGTGGCAAAGTAACCGAAGACAACGGAGATGGATTAATAAGCGCCAGTGTTGTAATTGATGCAAGCAAAGGATTTGGAGCCGTAACCGATATAGACGGCAATTACACCATCAGCCTTCCTGCCGGGTCCTATACCGTAACATTTACCTACCTGGGCAAAGAAACCCAAAAAGTAAATGTAACCCTTACCGATGGGCAAACTAAAACCCTAAACGTGGTTTTGCACGAAAAGCAAAAGCTGATGGATGATGTGGTAATTAGCGGTAGCAAATACGAACAAAAACTAAGCGAGCAAACCATTAGTATGGATGTGATTAAGGGTAGCTCACTTGCAAAAGATAACATTGTAAGCCTTGACGAAGGTATGAACAAAGTACCCGGTGTTACCATTGCCGATGGCCAGGTAAATATACGTGGTGGTGCCGGTTGGAGTTACGGCGCTGGTTCGCGCGTGCAGGTATTGGTAGATGACCTGCCTATTTTAAGTGCCGATGCTGCCGATGCCAAATGGAGCATAGTACCCATGGAAAACGTTGAGCAGGTAGAAGTTATTAAAGGTGCCGCCTCGGCGTTATACGGCTCGGGTGCTTTAGATGGAATTATTAACGTGCGCACTGCATACCCTACCGATGTGCCTTACTTTAAAGTTTCAGCTTATGGTGGAATTGATGAAAGCCCTACCCGCACACCCGATATGAGTGACTGGTGGAACGGAAAACCACCCTATAGCCAGGGCATCAATTTTGCATATCGCCAAAAATTCGGGCAAAACGATTTACAAATTGGTGGCGCTTTTGATGGTGGAACCGGCTATGTCGACTCAAGCGGCGGGTACCAAGTACGGGCCAATGTAAAGTATCGCCATCGCTTTAAAAAGATCCCCGGCTTAAACATGGGCGTTAATGTAAGCGGTCTATACGATTGGGGTAAAACCTTCTTTTTCTGGAATGGACTGGGTGACAAGGCTTACAGGCCTTTCCCTAACACCGTTACCATTTATCGCGATTACCGTTTTACAGTTGACCCTTTTATTGATTACTATGATAAAAACAATAACCAGTTTAAGTTTATAGGCCGTTTCTTAAACTCAACTAACACCAATAGCACCGGTCAGGGTTCTGTGCCAAATAAGTACTACGCCGAAATTCAATACCATCGTAAATGGGACTTTAATAAGTTTACTATGAACCTGGTTTCGGGTGTTGTTAACCAATACGATGATGTAAACGCGCCACCGGGTAACCACGGAAGCCTTTTTGGAAAAAATAATGATGAAAATTTCTCTATATATGCACAAACAGATTTTAAATTCTTTAAAAAACTAACCGTTAGTGTGGGTGCCCGTTGGGAATATTTTTACATGAGGCATTATGTTAGCGATACTACCGGCGAAACCATCAGTGGCACCGATACAACGTTCGCTACCACCCAAAAATTACAACTTGCTCAAAACTCGCTTAAGCAATTATATTACCCGCTATTCCGTATAGGCCTAAACTACCAGGCTGCCGAAGCTACCTTTATTCGCGCTTCATTCGGCCAGGGCTTCCGTTACCCAAGTATTGCCGAGCGTTATGTTACTACCAATGTGGGTGCGCTCACTATTGCCTCAAACCCACAGTTACAACCCGAGCAGGGTTATAGTGCCGAAATTGGTATAAAGCAAGGGTTTAAAATTGGTAGTTGGACCGGCTTTGCCGATTTATCGGGCTTCGCCAACTTCTATACCAACATGACTGAATTTTCGTTTGGCCAATTTGGCCCTCAGTCCGAATGGAACAACTACAATAAGGAATTTGGATTTGGCTTTGCCTCGCAAAACATTGGTAAAACAAGAATATTGGGTACTGAACTTGTTTTAGCCACTCAAGGCAATGTAGGTCCTGTTCTTATGGAGATAATGACCGGGTATACCTTTATTGACCCACGCTCATTAAACTGGAACGATTCCTTAGCGCTTTATAACTACCAGGGCTACCAGCTTTCCAGTCCCGTGGTTGATCCAAATAACCTCTCTCCTATTTCGCGGGCTTATAACCAGGCTAACCGGGCTAATCCGGCTTCCTCCGAAATTACCTATGCCCAAACATCAACAAGCTCAACCAATCTCCTTAAATACCGCAGCCCACACACATTAAAAGTAGATATTACAGCTAGCTGGAAAGGGCTTGAATTAAATACCAACCTGCAATACTCCAGCTACCAAAAAAATATCGATTTTGCTTTTATAAGCCCTCTTTTCCGCTTTAATGAGGGAACAGCCTTTCAGGGTTTATATCAATGGCGTTCTGCTAAAGAGGCTATTCCTATAGGCATGGGTCGTGGAGATATCATCTGGAATGCACGCATAGGATACTCATTTAAACAAGGCGTTAAAATTGCCCTATTGGTTAAAAACCTGTTGAATTGGGAATATACCCCGCGCCCTGCCTATTTTGGCGAGCCGCGCAATTTTACGCTTCAGGTATCATACACTATGCAGCCTCCTAAAAAGAAGAAAAAAGTAAGCGAATAGTTTAGAAACAAGAATTGAAGAAAAATTCAAACCAAGCAAAAATGATAAAAAAGCAAATCCTGTTATTACTGATAATAGTTGCCCTTATTTCAGGCTGCACCAAAACCGACAGGTTGCCTGTAACCGCAACCTATGTTTTAAAGGGCGACCACGCTACTTTTTCTACCAACGGCATTGTCGAATTTAAAGGTGTTAGTAATCGTTTAATAATTGTTAGCGGTAAAACGGGGGCAGCATATTTTTGGTCTACCAATAACGATACACTTTTTAAAGACATGTGGATTGGTGATACCCTAAGTGTAAGCGGTGCTACAAGTTACACCTCCATATATTATCAAACTGCTACAACATCAGGCTATCTGGTCGATTCCAGTTCAAACACAACTGCTTCGGCAACCATTAAGTAATCAAAATTAATAATGAGATTAAACGCAAAATATAACAACATGAAATTAAAACTCATATTGGCTATCCTTACTCTTACAGTGGCATTTTCATCATGCAAAAAGTGCCAAACCTGTGTTCCATATCATTACAATATGGGCGTAAAAGGAGCCATTGATAATAACACCACGCAAACACTTCACGGTTATGGTGCCCAGCAATTAACCCTGTGCGATAAAACAGATATTGATGCTTACGAAAGCCTAACCACTTTTACCGATGCGCAAAGAGATTCTGTACGGTTTTATTGCAACTAAATCTTGCACAAAGCCTTTATAAAAGCAAAATGCTCCGAATTAACCGGAGCATTTTGATTTTATAGATACGCCATTACACATCATATCTCCGTAATAACTTCAGTACAATCTCCATATCCTTAGGCAGCTTAACCTCAAACGTCATTTCCCTCTCAGTTACCGGGTGAACTATAGTAAGCGCCGATGCGTGTAGCGTTAACCTTGCAATAGTAGGCCGCTCCTCCTCATCTGTCTGCTTGTAGTTCTTCTTCTTAATACTCGAAAAATAAAAGGCATCAGCTTTTGCATAAACCTCATCAACCAACAAAGGGTTTCCCAACGATGCCATGTGCACACGTATCTGGTGTGTTCTCCCTGTTTTTATTTCAAGCCTAACCAGGCTGGCATGCTTAAACTCCTCCTCTACCGCATAGTGTGTTAGCGCATCCTTCCCACGCTTATGAATAAGCATGGTACCGGGCCTCACCGTATTCTCTGCTATGGGTGCGTTAATAATACCTTCGTGCTGCTTCAATCTCCCTTTTACAATAGCCCGGTAAACCTTCTTCACCGTATGGTTCTGAAACTGCAACGAAAGGTGCCTGTGCGCGGCCTCATTGCGCGCAAAACACATTACGCCGCTGGTGCCCTTATCTATGCGGTGCACAACAAACAATTTGCCGTAATCCTTTTCCAATATACTCTGCACGGTAGGCCTTTCGGTATGTATTCTGTCGGGTATAACAGTTAAGCCAACAGGTTTAACCACCACAATAATGTCGGCATCTTCAAAAATTACTTCAGGTTTTTCAATCACTTCAATTAGCGCTTAAGGCGTGCAAAATAAGGGGTTCTGCCATATTTTAAAGGTATAAAAGCCAATAGAGACAATAACCAAGGGTTCCTGTTCCCCTTTTAACTATTAAACTATGCTCAATAATTTATCTTCGATGCGCTTTATGGCCACCGTGTTTAATATGCGCTTTATATCCTTATGCTTTCTTTTTGTTGCCTTCAGCTTTAGCCTAAAAGCGCAAAACCTTACCGAAACCGTTCGTGGCCGTGTAATTGATAAAGATTCACGTCAACCCCTATTCGGTGTAAATATTTTGGTGCTTAATACTAACCCGCCACAAGGCGCCGTTACCGAAGCAGATGGCACATTTAAAATTGAAAAAGTAAGCGTAGGCAGGCACACGCTTCGCTTTTCGTATGTGGGCTATGACGAAGCCATCCTTGCCGAACTATTTGTAAGCTCAGGTAAAGAAGTGCTGGTAACTGTTGAGATGCAGGAAAAAGTAAACACCATGAACGAAGTGGTGGTTACCAGCGAAAAAGATAAATCAAAAGCCAATAACGAATTTGCCTCAGTAAGCGCGCGTTCTTTTTCAGCCGAAGAAATGAGCCGCTTTGCCGCCACGCAAAACGACCCTGCCCGCGTGGTACAATCATTTGCGGGAGTAATGACCGCCGGTGATGATGATAACCAAATAGTAGTGCGCGGCAACTCGCCCCGTGGCTTGCTTTGGCGCATGGAGGGCATTGAAATACCCAACCCCAATCACTTCGCCGGTTCCGAAGGCTCAACCGGTGGCGGGGTTAGCATTTTAAGCGCAAACGTACTAACCAACACCGATTTCTATTCAGGGGCCTTTCCCGCCGAATATGGTGATGCCTTATCAGGCGTTTTCGATTTGAACTTACGTAAAGGAAATACCGATAAATACGAGTTCACATTTCAAGCCGGTGTGCTGGGTTTAGAAGCAGCACTTGAGGGCCCTTTCTCTAAAAACTATAATGGCAGCTATTTGATTAATTACCGGTATTCAACATTGCAATTGCTGGGCTATATGGGTTTAAAAATTGCCGGTGACGTATTGCCCAAATACCAGGATATTGCTTTCAATTTTAACTTCCCTACCCCGAAGATAGGCACATTTACCTTATGGGGCATCGGTGGTTTAAGCGGCCTGGGGCAAAACGCGGTGCACGACACCACCAAATGGCACGATATAAACGACAAAACCGAATACACTCAAAACCAAATGATAGGTGTTATTGGCGCCACTCATTTGTTTATGCTTAAAGATGCCAAAACCTATATCAAAACGGTAGTATCATACAGCTACACCAATAACCAGGATACCAACGATACACTTAGCAATAGTTTTGCGCCTTTTAACCTGGGTGGCGATAAGTTTATATACAAAACCCTGCGCGCAACGGTTATGCTCAACAAAAAGCTGAACAGCAAAAACCTGGTAAGGGCAGGCGTAGTATTCAGTAATACGGCTTACCAGTTGTTCAGCAACTCTTACTCATACCAATACAACGTAATGCAAACGCAGGTAAACAACATTGGTAATACATCAATGCTGGAAGGCTATATACAATGGAAACACCGGTTTAACGACAGGCTGCAACTAAACGCCGGTGTGCATTTTACATATTCAGTTTTCAACGATAAGTTTTATGCCGAGCCACGCATTGGCGGCGACTGGAAAGCCACTGAAACACAAACACTCAGTTTCGGATTAGGCCTGCATAGCCGTATTGATGCCATGTCAACTTACTTTTCGTATATCGATACCACCGGTGGCGTAAAAAAATACCCCAACCAAAACCTCGATTTCTCAAGGGCGTTTCACGCCGTGCTGGGTTATAACTTCAGCTTTAAAAAGGATTTTCGCTTAAAGGTAGAGGCATACGCACAGTATTTATTTAGTGTGCCTATCGGCGCCGATTCTGCTAATTCTACTTACTCCATTGTAAACTATACCGATGGTTTTGTAAACGTGCCGCTAATAAGCAAAGGCACCGGTTACAATTACGGGCTTGAAATAACACTGGAGAAGTTCTTCTCTAATCACTACTTCTTTATGTACACTGCCTCGCTGTACCAATCTAAATACCGCGCATTAGACGGCGTTTGGCGTAGCACGGCTTACGATGTTCATTATGTTATGAACTTGTTGGGAGGAAAGGAGTTTGTGCTTGGTAAGAAGAAAAACAACATACTGGGTATTAACCTTAAACTTATTTGGCGTGGTGGCGAAAGATACACCCCCGTTGATTTAGCGGCTTCTACACTGGCCAACCAAACCGTTTACGAAAACAACAATGCCTTCACTCAAAAATTTCCCGATTATTTTAGGATGGATGCCGGCGTTTATTATAGGAGGAATACGAAAAAATACGCCTGGACCTTGTCGTTTGACGGGCAAAACGTTGTTAACCGGCATAATGTAGAAGCAGAAATTTACGACCCAATAACACGAACGGTAATTATTCAAAAAAACCTGGGCGTTATACCCGTGTTTACATGGAAAATTGAGTTTGGGGTAACGCCTAAGTATTAAAGCGGCACTTTTTGTACCAGTGGATTCACCTTAATCGCCCCTTGTTCTACCAGCATACCACTAAAAGGGTCGTTAGTAATTAAATAGGGGCCATCTAAATCGGCATAATCTGCCAGCGGGGTAAGATGAGATGCAGCAGTGCAACCCACTGAAGACTCGCTCATACAGCCAATTAAAACCGATAGCCCTAATGCTCTTGCTCTTTCAATCATCGCAACAGCCGGCGAAATGCCGCCACACTTCATTAACTTTATATTTATTCCATCAAAATAATCCGGCAACTGTTCTACATCCTTCAGCGTTTGGCAACTTTCATCAGCGTAAAAAGGGATTTGGAATTTGGCCATTAACTGTTGCATTACCTCTTCATTACCCACCGGTAAAGGCTGCTCAATAAGCACCGGGTCAAAACGCTCAATTGCGCTTATAGCGCCCTCTGCTTCGCCAATAGTTTTCCAGCCCTGGTTTACATCAATTGCAAAAGGCTTGTGCGTTAGCTTTCTTAAATTTTCAACCGTCTGAAAATCATTTCTGCCGTTTAGCTTGATTTTAAAAAGCTCAAAACCGAAGCGGTCAGCTTCATTTACTTTTGTCCTCATCTCATCAAACGACGATACACCCAAAGTATAAGTGCAAAGAGGAAAGGGTTTGGATGGAATACGTAACAACTCTCCTATCGTATGGTTTTCCATTCGCGCTTTTAAATCCCACAAAGCCATATCAAGAGCGGCTTTTGCCGACAGATTACCCGGGTAGCGAGCGTCCATTTCTTTAAATATTTCGAACGGATTATAAGGAATTTGAATTCCTGTAATATCAACTTTCGAAAGAAATTCAATGACCGATTGCTGCGTTTCGGGCAGGTAAGGTGGTAAGGTAGCCTCACCCCAGCCAACAACCTTATCGAGGGTAATACGCACATAAACTACATCAGTAGTGGTACGAATGCCATGCGCAATTTTAAACGCGTGTTTGAATTTAAGTTGAAAGGGGAAGAGTTCGAGCTTCAATTGTATGCTTTGTTTATTTCAAAAATAAAAAACCCCGCCTTGCAGACGGGGTCCAATTTTATCTTACTAAGTGTAGATTATCCTAAAGCCGCCTTTACTTCGGCAGCTGCTTCTTTTAATTGAATAGCGCCCCGTACTTTTAAACCGCTTTCGTCAATTATGCGTTTACCCTCCTCAGCATTGGTGCCTTGCAGGCGCACAATAATTGGAACCGGTATAGTACCTATTGATTTATAAGCATCAACTATACCCTGTGCAACCCTGTCGCAACGTACAATACCACCAAAAATATTTACCAGTATCGCCTTTACATGTGGGTCTTTCAAAATAATACGGAAGGCCTTTTCAACGCGTTCTGCGTTAGCTGTTCCACCTACGTCAAGAAAGTTTGCAGGGTCGCCACCGCTTAGCTTAATAATATCCATGGTGGCCATGGCAAGGCCCGCGCCGTTAACCATACAACCTACGTTACCGTCAAGTTTCACATAGTTCAAATCTGCTGCTGCTGCTTCAATTTCTGTAGGGTCTTCTTCGTTCAAATCGCGCATGGCTTCAATATCCTTATGGCGATAGAGGGCATTGTCATCTAAACTAATCTTTCCGTCAACAGCAATAATTTTACTATCCGAAGTTTTAAGCACGGGGTTAATTTCAACCATGCTGGCATCTGCACCTATGTAGGTGTTATACACTGCGCGAACAAATTTTATCATTTCCTTATTCGCATTGCCGCTCAACCCAAGGTTAAAGGCAATTTTACGGCACTGGAAATCCAGCAAGCCTGCACCCGGCTCAATCCATTCTTTCAAAACCTTATCAGGTGTATGTTCAGCAACTTCTTCAATATCCATACCACCTTCGGTGCTGTAGATAATTACATTTTTACCGGTTCCGCGGTCTAACAGGATAGAGAAATATAATTCCTTGGTCGGGCTTTCGCCGGGGTAGTAAACATCCTGGGCAACCAGTATTTTATTCACTAATCTGCCATGGGCGCCGGTTTGTTTGGTAACCAAAACATGGCCCAAAATGTTGGTAGCAATTTCTTTAACCTTATCGTGGTTTTTGGCTAAAGCAACCCCGTGTTGCTCGGTGCCTCCAATGGTGCCTTTACCCCGACCGCCGGCATGTATTTGCGATTTTACAACAACCCAGTCGCTATTATAAAGTTCTTTCATTTTTTGGGCCGCAGCAACAGCCTCTTCGGGTGTTGTAGCCACAATTCCTTCCTGAATGGCCGCACCATTCTTTTTCATTAATTCCTTAGCCTGGTATTCGTGTAGGTTCATGTATTTTGTTTAAGCAGAACGAAAGTAATATTCTGCCATGAATAGCCAAATAATTTTCAGCCTTGGGCTATGGGCAAAAAAAAAGAGGCCGCTATTTTGCGACCTCCCCTTTAACCCAATGCTCTGCTGACACTATTTTATTAAAAAGAATAATTTAATCCCAATCTCCCTCATGTGTGGGGCAAAGGTTTCCGTGGCCTTTACATGGTTTGCATTCGGCATCTCGAAACTGCCCGCTGCCTTTGCACATGCCACATTCTCTTAATCCATGGCCGCACCAATAGCAATATGCACGTTTTGCAGTAATCATTACACTTAACTGTAGTATCTTTTTTGCGGTATATCCTTGTGGTGCATTTGCTTTCATTTTACCGTATTTATACTGTTATGGATATAATATCGAACCTATTAATTTGGTAGTGCAAAGATGCTTAACCAGTTGCCTGGTACGTTACACAATTCCTAAAAGGAGTTACACAATTCCCACATATTGCAATTTAACAAAAGATAAAGCCGCTTCAATACCAGTTGCTAAAAGACATCGCTCACCTGCAACATTCGCCGTTATAGCAAAGTTCATTCCATCCTGGTAAATAATCCATAACCCAATGCTTGCATAGCAAGTGTTTTAAGTGGGAATTGTGTAACTCCTTTAAAGAATTATGTAACGCATGCGCTTATAAAGGCATCAACTTTACATGGTGAAGGTTATTCACAAATAAAAAACAGAAATGAAAAACAATCAAAATAAACCTGGCAATAAAAAGGAAGGAAAAACGAATAGTGGTACTTTCGAAACAGGAATACCCGACACAGATGTATTGGGCATGCAAAATACTAACCAGGCTACAGCCGACAAAATTCATTCATCAAGGCCGATAATAAGCAAAGAGAGTAAAAACGGTAAGAACAACCTAAAAAATACAAGCCTTTTGGTGGGTCTTATTATTACGTCAATGTTGTTTAGTGCATGCAATTCAAACGGTACAATAGAAAAAACTGAAGCCGCCACTGTAGAAAGCATTGAATCGGCTAATGGAAAGGTAAATGCCGATGACGCCCGGTTTGCTATAGAGGCAGCAAGCGGAGGCATGCTTGAAGTTGAATTAGGTAAGCTTTGCCCCATGCAGGCTAATAATTTTCATGTAAAAACCTTTGGGGCTATGATGGTAGACGACCATACCCAGGCGAATAACGAATTAAAAAGCATAGCAGCCAACAAGAACTTAACATTACCGGTTACAATGAATAATAAGGATCAGAAAATGTACGATGACCTGAAAAAGAAAACAGGAAGTGATTTTGACAACGCCTACATACAGATGATGGTGAGTGATCACGAAAAGGATTTAAGCGATTTCAAAAAAGAATCTGCAGAAGGCAAAGATGCCGATATAAGTTCTTTCGCTACTAAAACACTACCTGTTTTGCAAAAACATATGGAGGCGGCAAAAGCTGCGCAGCAAGCCATTATGGGTAAAAGTTAATTGAATTTATTTTTCGATTGCCTTGTAACGGGCTAATTGATAACTATCTAAATCTGGCCCAATGAATTACTTAAAGGTATTTTTAGCCGGGCTAATTGCCACCGGTGTTATGACGGGCTTTATGGCCCTTGCACCATACATCGGTCTCCCAAATATGAATGCGGGTGAAATACTCGGCTCGATGTTTGGTGGAAACAGGATTATAGGCTGGGCAGAACATTTTGTAGCAGGCATTATTTTTGCATTTATATACGCCAAATTTGTTAACCGGTTATTGCCGGTTGAAAACAATATAGCCCGGGGCACAATTTATGGCATCCTGCTATTCATTCTTTCTGAAATAGTTTTTACCGCCATCAACGTTTTAGGATACCTAAGCTGGCATCAAAAAGAATCAATGGCATTAATGGTTTTTGGCGAAATATTGGCTTGCCTGCTATATGGCGCGGTGTTAGGGGTTTTTATAACCAAAGTAAGGGATGCCCCGCGAGGCAAGTAATGGGTTGAATAGCCAGCGTAGTAGCTGCTTCTATTGTATCAGTCATTATTTTATCTTCACGCAATGATTTTAGAAGCAACGGATATACGCAAGCGCTATGGAGCGCTGGAAGTATTAAAAGGCGTATCGCTTTCAGTTAAAAAGGGAGAGATAGTATCGTTGGTGGGGCCATCGGGTGCCGGCAAATCTACACTGTTACATATTATGGGCACGCTTGATAAACCAGATGCCGGAAAAATAATTATTGAAGGCAAAGAAGTTGCCATGCAAAATGAAAAAGCGTTATCGGCTTTTCGCAATAAAAGCATTGGCTTTATCTTCCAGTTTCACCACCTGTTACCCGAGTTTACAGCTATTGAAAATGTTTGTATACCCGCATTTATAGCCGGAGTTTCAAAAAAACAAGCCGAGCAAAAGGCGACCGAACTACTTGACTTATTAAAACTAAGCCATCGCATTAACCATAAACCAACCGAGCTATCGGGCGGAGAGCAACAACGCGTGGCAGTAGCCCGTGCCTTAATCAATAACCCTTCGCTAATAATGGCCGATGAACCCTCAGGCAACCTTGATACTAATAACGCCCATGATTTACACAAGCTGTTCTTCGAGTTACGTGACCGGTTAGACCAAACTTTTGTCATTGTAACACATAATGAGGACTTAGCAAACATGGCGGATAGGAAAGTGAATATGAAGGATGGGCTAATTTCAAGTTCCTAATTACGAGTTTGCCATTTTAAACTCGGAACTAGAAACCCGAAACTCGAAATTTTTATGCCATCGCTTCAATCAAATCAAACTCGGTAATAATGTTTATTGAGCCGCTGTTTGCTTTAACGAGTACTGCTGTATTTTCTTTCGATATGTGTTTTGAAATATCGGCTGCTGTAGAAGTAATAGCCACAAAAGGAAATGGCTTGCCCATTACTTTGCCTACTTCTTCATCGCGGTGATATGGATTATCCATCAGTAATTGAAGTATCTGGTGTTCGGTAATACTGCCGTTGTTGTTAGCCCCATCCATTACCGGTAATTGTGTAATGTGCAGGTCCTTCATTTTACGGAAAGCAGAAACCACTGTTTCTTTCGGGTCGGCAAAAACAAGCTCGCGTATTTGTTTGCGCTCGATGATGGTTTTAGCGGTTATAATTTCATCCACTAAAAATCCGCGTTCGCGCATCCAATCGTCGTTATAAATTTTGGCTAAGTAGCGGCTGCCGTGATCGTGCAGAATAATTACAACTACATCATCCTTTTTAAACTTGTCTTTAAGCTGCATTAAGCCCTGCATTACCGTGCCTGCGCTATAGCCACAAAACAGGCCTTCTTCGCGGGCCAGTTTGCGGGCCATAATGGCGCCATCTTTATCAGTAACCTGCTCAATGTGGTCAATGTATTTCATATCGTAATTCTGGGGAATAAAGTCCTCACCTATTCCCTCTGTTACGTATGGGTAAACCTCCTTGTCATCTAATTCTCCGGTATCATGAAATTTCTTTAACAAAGAACCGTAAACGTCAATGCCATAAACCTTAACGTTCGGGTTCTTTTCTTTTAAATACATGGCAACACCCATTACCGTGCCCCCGGTACCAATAGTGGTAACATAGTGTGTTACCTTTCCTTCAGTTTGTTCCCAAATTTCGGGGCCGGTGGTTTCGTAGTGAGCGGCGCGGTTGCTTAGGTTATCGTACTGGTTCATGTGCACCGAATTCGGTATTTCTTTAGCCAGCCTTTTGGCGATAGAATAATACGAACGCGGGTCTTCAGGCTCAACATTAGTAGGGCATACAATCACTTCTGCACCTAGCGACCTTAAAATATCCAGCTTTTGTTTCGATTGTTTATCGGTGGTGGTAAATATGCACTTATAACCTTTAATAACCGAAGCCAGGGCCAGGCCCATACCGGTGTTACCCGAAGTACACTCAATAATAGTTCCACCCGGCTTTAAACGCCCATCGCGCTCGGCGTCTTCAACCATCTTAATCCCAATACGGTCTTTAATCGAGTTGCCGGGGTTGAAATACTCTACCTTGGCTAAAAACAAACCAGGCACATCTTTAGTAATCTTATTGATTTTAACCAGCGGTGTTCTGCCAATGGTTTCTACTATGTTATTGAAGTATTGCATACTGCTTTATTTAAAAAATAATTAGGCCACGAAGGCACAAAGACACTACGAAATACAAATCTATAAAATCAGTCGCCATCAAAAACTTTGTGCCTTAGTGTCTTTGTGGCAGGGTATTATCTTATAAATCAGCCTCAACTAATTCTTTCATTTTTTCTACAAACACCAAAGTAGCCGGGCAATGTGCTAAGTTATTAATGTAAGTCTTCTCCTCGGCCTGGTATAAAAAGTCACGCCTAACAAAATGCGGAAACTGGGCGCAATCATCAGGCCTTATTTCGTAAATACTGCACATGTTGTTTTTACCCAAAAACTGGCATGGCGTACTTTGATTAACGATATCCTTATTTTCATCCACTTTCAACCACTTATCATAAAACTGCTGGTAGCTCAATTTAAAGTGCTTCGAAATACGGTTAATATCTTTACGGGTATAAGTGGGGGTCATGGTTTTGCAGCAATTTCCGCAGCTAAGGCAAGCCACTTCTTTCCATACTTCCTTATCGGCAGCAACAACGGTTTTTAATATCCCCTTTGGCTTGGATTTTGCAAGTTTCTTTAAAAATTTACCCAGGTCTTTCCTTTTTCTATAAGCCCTGCGTTTGTATTTCTTAATGTCGAGTTCGGCCATAAATTAATTTAAATGAAAGGGCCGAAAATAAGGATTTGGTTTGTGTATCATAATAAATGAGCAAAGTGGTTTTGCACCGTGACGTTTATCATGCCTTTTTAAGCTTTATGAGCTATTTTTGCATTATATTTAAACGAAACAGGGTTTTTATTTGTTAGTTTAAAACAATCTCTAAAAAACACTTTATGAGCAAGAAAATATTAGCCGCCTTCGACGGCACCAAATACTCGGATGGTGCTTCGAAATATGCCATTGAAATTGCCAAGGTTACCGATTCGCTTTTGGTAGGTGTTTTTGTTCAGGATATGCGTTACATCAATTTTACCTACGCTTACGCCTGGGACCAACCCTTTGTTGATTTAAGCTCGATTGAAGCCTCGCAAAAAGAAGAGAAGGAAAAAATTGATTTAAACATTAAGCTTTTCCACCGCGCCTGCGAGGAAAAAGGAATAAAACATAAAGTCCACTTAGACCGGGGCGTACCGCTACAGGAACTATTGCATGAAAGCGCTTATTCCGACCTTATTATTATCGATTCGCACACCAGCTTTTTTACAATTGGCAATAATCAACCAAGTCCTTTTCTAAAAGACTTCCTTACCGATTCGCATTGCCCGGTGTTAATTGTGCCTCATACTTATTCGTTTTTTGATAAGGCCGTTTTGTGTTATGATGGAACCCCATCAAGTGTCCACGCCATTAAGGCATTCAGTTACTTATTCCCCCAGCTTGAAGACTTAAAAACTGTGGTGTTGACCGTTAACGAACAATCAACCAACCATTTAAAAGAAGGGCATAATTTTAAAGATCTGGTTAACATGCATTTTAAGAATGTAGATTACGAAGTGCTAAACGGTAACGCCAATGAGGAGCTGATTAAATACCTTAAATTAAACAGCGAACACTCGATTGTTGTAATGGGCGCTTACGGACGAAACGCTATTTCAAGGTTGTTTCATCAAAGTCTTAGTAATAAAGTTATTCAAGAGGTTAGTTCGCCGGTGTTTATTACTCACCAATAACGTATATTTAAACCACAAAACCCCATACTATGAAAGCATCAATCAACTCACTACACCACCAGGACATAGATTGGTTACGCGAACTCGACTTTTACAAAGGCGAAATAGCCATACTTGCCAAACGCCTTGAAGAAATAATTTCCGCTAATACCCACACCGAGGTAACCAGTCAGGTTGAGCATTTTCAAAACAAATTTATTGTATTGAGAGAAGTGATTGACACCCTTGGCCACGACATTAAAGGCCGCGAAGGTGCGGTTGAAAGGGCCTCTGAAAAGAACCCCAATCATGTTAACGAACATAGCCAAAGGTTGAACAACGAACTTTTTAACAGGATGAAAAACCTGGCCGCCGATTTTGCCAATAGCAGGTTTGAGCTTAACCAGTTTTTATTTAAAGCAATGTAGAGATTACAGCTTTACAGTTTTTATACGAAAGCCGTCGTATTGCTCTGCAAACCGACGGCTTTCGTACTTTTTAAACTAAGCTGCTTTGTAAATAAGGGTTGGTTGTTCAACCTGCATTTCGGATACTTTTACAACAGGTATACTAACCAGTGCCTTAGGCAGAGTAAAATAGAATGTGGTGCCTTTACCCGCTTCGCTTTCGTACCAAATTTCGCCGTGGTAATAATTAACTACCTTTTTGCTGATGGCCAGGCCTATGCCGGTGCCCTCAAATTTTTCCTGGGTATGTAAGCGCTTAAACATTTGGAATAGCTTACTCTCAAAACCGGGGGCAATACCAATGCCGTTATCGGTTACACTAAATCTTACCATGTCGGCTTCTTCGGTAAAATCAATCCTTACTTCGCGATTGGCATTTTCATTAAACTTAATTCCGTTAGCCACCAGGTTTTGAAACACATGGTGCAGCATGCTTGAGTGCACACCCTTTAGTACCGGAAGTTCGTGCTCAATAATAACTTCAACATTGGTTTCCTTTATCTTACTGTTCAGTTCCATTCTTATAGTCCGTATCATTTCATTCAGGTCAACCGTAGATGCCGGCGAAAGGTTTCTATCAACCCGGCAATAAGATAGCATATCATCAATTTGCTTAGCCAACCTATCTGAACATGTTTTTGACATAGTGGTTAATTCAAGCGCATCAGGTGGCAACACTTTGGTATACCGCGTAGAAAGCATAGCCATAAAGCTGCTTATGTTTCTAACCGGTGCCTTTAAATCGTGCGAGATGATATAGGCAAATTGCTCAAGGTCGTGGTTACTGCGTTTTAATTCGGCGGCTTGTAATTCAAGCTTGATGTTGCATTCGGCCAGTTCGGTTTCGCTGTTATGGTTGTAGTAAGCCAGAATGTAAATGGCAAGCCCAAATAGTACAAACTTCATCCAAACATTAATATCATAAATGTACATTTGGTCGGCTATGCTTAGGTTGTAAGCTGTAAAGTGAGGATACAGCACCTGAAAAATGTTGTACGAAAATATTGCCATAAAAACTCCGGCAACAATGTTTTTATAATCCTTAACCCTGAAAAGAAGAAAAGGCAGTACATAGGTAAAATAGAAGAAATCGTGCACCCGGCTTTCAAACCCGATTAAGCAGGCATTAGCAATTACAAAAACGTTTACCACGGCCATATAGGTTTGGCGAGCAACGCCATGGTTGCCGGTGTAATTGAGCCACAAAACGGCTAAAACACAAACTAAATCAACCAGCTGAAGCCCGGCTAAAATGAAATTTCCTTTAAGAATTGAAAAAGGTATGTAGCTAACTATGACTACTGCCGTTAGCGCTGCTACAACATTAGCAAAGCGCACATAGCGCCTTTCTTCACCGGCTACCTCATCGTTAACGCCTACGTTAATAAGGCACGACCAAAAATTTTTGAGATAAGTGATAACTCCCTGGGTAAAATTTTCCATAAACAATAGCTTTTGTTATCGTGTTTAACCAAGCCAGGGAAATTTGGAAAACACTTATTCTGCATTGTTATATACGGCACGTTTAAAAAATCGGTTCACAATCCTTTTACTACTGTAAAAAGCGTGCATTGTATTGATAGCAATACACTTGTATTTGGCCGTTTTTTCGTGTTAAAATTTGAAAGGGCACCAATTAGCTAGCGGTTTATAACCACATAGTTGTTGTACGTTTTGCCATTAGATAGGCTGAGAATATAAAAATAAGTGCCATCGGGCAGCGGATGGTGGCTGTCGCTATCGGTTCCGTCCCAATTATTGAGGTAGTTGGCGTTGGTATAAACCGAGGTTCCGTAGCGGTTAAAAACATTAATGCTGGCGGGGCTAAAATATTCGAGGCCCGGAAACACCAAAAAATCATTCTTCCCGTCGCCATTCGGCGAGAAGCCCTGGGGCAAAAAAATACTATCGGGGCACGTAACGTTAATGGTAATAAGGGCAGTATCGCACTTAACAATGTTGCAGACAACATAGGCAAAAACCTCGCTGCCACAGGTTAAGGGCATGTGCGTAAACGTTACTGACTGCGAGCCGGAATCAACAGTAAGCGTTCCCAAATTGGTGGTAGTATCTATGTTCAAAATTGTGGAAACAAACAGAGTGTCGTTACCGGGGTCGGTAGCTCCATCTAAAACGGGCAAAAAGCCCTGCAATACATTATCGCCAAAGGTGTAGCTATGGTTTATAATCACCGGGGGCAGGTTATCGCCCCTAATCTTTACATAAACCTCGGCGGTCGAGCTAAGGTTGCTGGTATCGGTAATGCGGTATTTAAATGAGTCAACCCCGAAAAAATCGGGTTGTGGAGTGTAAAGAATATTAAGCCCGTTTACCGAGGCCGTGCCGCTAATTGGGGTAGTGATTACATTAAGGGTAAGCACGCCGCCTGTGGGATTTAAATCGTTGGCTGTAACTGCTATATTAACCTGAGAGTTTTCCTGAACGCTGGCACTATCGTTATTTGCCACAGGGCCCGATGCGCGAACCAAAAGCCCGCTAAGCATCAAAACCAAACAAACTGAAAATTGCCGCATCATAATACCATGGGTGCTGTAAATTAAACCGCCTTGCTTCCCCGCATAAACTCCCCAACTTTCTCAACTAAATTCTTCGAACCTATATAAATAGCCGACCGCTCATGAAAACCCGTTGGCTGCAAATCTAATATGCGCTCGTTGCCGTCTGTGGCCTCACCGCCTGCCTGTTCGGTAACAAACGACATGGGGATGCATTCATATAGTAACCTTAACTTCCCCTTTGTTTCGCCCTTATTGGCAGGGTAAATAAAAATGCCCCCTTTCAATAAATTACGGTGTATATCACCAATCATCGATCCTATATAACGCAACGAGTAAGGCCTTGAACTTTCTTTATCAACGGTTGAACAGTGTGCTAAAAAGTCTTTCAAGCCATCATCAAATTTCTCGATGTTGCCCTGGTTAATAGAGTATATTTTACCCTTGGCTGGTATGTGTATGTGGGGATGCGATAAATAAAATTCATTGTCTTTGGTGTTTAAAGTAAAGGCGTTTACACCTTTGCCTACAGTTAATACCAGTATGGTTGAACTACCATAAATAAAATACCCCGCAGCTTTGGCGTTTTTGCCCTTTTGCAAAAAGTCGGCTTCAACAACATCACCACCTTTTAAACTAATCCTTTCGTTAATGCAAAAAATAGTGCCTATAGG
Source organism: uncultured Bacteroidota bacterium (assembly GCA_903861145.1). Taxonomy (GTDB): domain Bacteria; phylum Bacteroidota; class Bacteroidia; order Chitinophagales; family LD1; genus Bog-950. The sequence goes on from CAIOTH010000134.1 coordinate 34,962, forward strand.
GGCTGCTACCTCAATGTTCGATGAGCCATCAAGCGGGTCGGCGGCAACGGTGTAAGTTCCATTCACATTAATCGTCTCCAGGTGTTCATTCTCTTCGCTTACGTAACCCGCGCAGGTTTCGCTGCTTCTCAGGTAATCCATCAAAATCTTGTTGGTCAGGTCGTCCAGCTTCTGCACTTCCTCGCCTTGTACGTTGGTAGTATCGTGCGAGCCAAGTACATCCAACAGGCCGGCATTATTAACCATGTGCGAAATAACCTTGCAGCCATCAGCCATACCCTCCAGCAACTTAGCCAGCTTAACGTTGGTGGCGCCTGCCAGGTAATCATTAAACTTCATTCCCTTTGTCATAATAGTAAACAGTTTCTCAATTCGGGCAAACCTACATGATTCGAGGCTGAAAGACAAGCGCAAAATGAAACAGCGCTCTGCTAGGCGCTCTAACTACCTAGTATAGCCTCAACAAATTAGCTAAAGACGCAAGGCATCGCATCTCTACACTAAGACTTTGGGTTGCAATTGGTAACCTCAAAATAGCCACTGTCTGAGCTGTAATTCCGGCGACCAAAGGATGGCCTGCCCGATTAAATCAACTAATAACGCCTAACCGCCCTAACCTTGTAACCTGAGTACTTACGAGCAGGATTATCGGTACCAGACCCAAAATCTCTTATCACCGCTTCGGTGCTATTAAATTCGGTCGAACTCCAATAAAAGTCTTCTGCAATACCCGATAGCCTGAACTTAAAGCCATTTGCATTGCCTATAATATTATTAACAATCATAGCCGCACTATAACATTGTTGAAGCTCCCATATAGCTGGCAAATACCAATCGTTATAACCACCGCCCGAATAGTTGATACAAAGTAAAGCGGCGCTTGAGGTTTGGCCAAATTGCCAAAAAATAGATGCCGTGTTACCAATTCCATTACTCCAATCCTGAGCATTTGCACCAATCGCATTAGTTGTTACATTGCTCCATGGTACGCTATCAGCAATATCAGTTAAAGAAGCTATCAGACCATGTTCAACACCTCCACCATCTATCCAAACCGAAACTACAATACCACCACCCCAAAGCTGGCCAATATAATGGCTAAAAGCACCTGTACCGGTTGGCCCTGTTGCACCTATTCCATCTGTACCGGATGCTCCGTCTGCACCTGTTGCTCCGGTAATACCATCAATCCCATCATTTCCGGTAGGGCCGGTAATACCCATGGCACCGTTATTACCGGTTAAGCCGTTGGGGCCGACGTTACCGGTTAAGCCGGTTATACCCGTTTCGCCAGTTGCTCCTGTATTGCCATCTGCTCCGGCGTTCCCTACCGGCCCTGTATTACCCTGAATTCCCTGTGGCCCATTGGAGCCGGTTGCACCATCTAAACCTGTCACTCCCGTAGTACCGGTAGGCCCCGTGTATCCAATAATACCCTGTTGGCCTGTAACCCCTGGGGTGCCTTGCTGCCCGGTTGGCCCCATAGCCCCGGTTAAGCCTGCCGCACCTGTTGGCCCGGTAACACCGCTCAAACCAGGTTGACCGGCAACACCGGTTGCGCCTGTTGTACCCTGCAAGCCTGTAGCTCCAATAGGGCCTGCTGTACTGTTACCCGAAAAAAGAGCATAGGGCACACTTAGCAATTGCGAGGTTCCCATATTGGTAAAGTTATTTCCACCGGTGGGGTCAAGCTCTACCTCCAAATACTTAACTCCGCTTGACCAATTAACCACACCCAGGCTATTTATAGCACCTATTTTAACGCTTACCAAACCAAATTGATTGGCAGTGTCCGTTTGTATTTCGGTAAATACAACGTTCCCTGTTTCCGACCCATCGTGAATAATAAACCGGAGGGCGACTACTGCGCCATTAATTACCGGTTGGCCATTGACATTACGTACCACCGCCTGGTAGTTGATTAGTTGAGGTGCCTGCGCACAAAGGGTTGTAATAGCCAGAATAAGAAAGAATGAAAATATGGCCCGCATATTTGCTTATTTATCAAACCAATTTATCGAAAAGAAACGTCCAGCTTAACCCTATTGACAAATTTACAAAAAATTAAAATACGTTGTCCTAAAACCTACCCCCTCTTTTAAAATCCCCCTCTCTGAATATCTTTGCGCCTCATTAAATTTAAAAAATGAGTTTTATTATACGGCACGGCGATGAAAAGGACATACACGGTATGTTCAAACTGGTAAAAGAACTGGCCGAATTTGAGCGCGCCCCTGAAGCCGTAGTGAATACCGAAAAAATGCTGCGCGAAGACGGCTTTGGTAAGCACTCTATTTACAATGTATTTATTGCTGAGGAAGTTGCCACAGGCGATGTAATAGGCATGGGGCTATACTACACTGCCTACTCAACCTGGAAAGGGAAAATTGTTTACCTGGATGACCTGATAGTAACCGAGCGTTTTAGAAAATACGGCATCGGCCAAAAGTTGTTAGATGAGGTATTAAAAGCGGCACACGAAAGAGGGGTAAACCAAATACGCTGGCAGGTACTGGATTGGAATACGCCGGCCATTAACTTTTACCAAAAGCTGGGTGCCGATTTAGACGCTACCTGGATTGACTGTAAAATGAGTAAAGAGCAGATAGAAAATTACATTAATAAGCTATAAGCACACAGTATGCAAGTATACAAATTTGGAGGGGCCTCGGTAAAGGATGCCGATGCGGTTAAAAATGTAACAACCATTTTAAAAGAAAACAGCACGAACGAAAAGGTAGTGGTTATCTCCGCAATGGGCAAAAGCACCAACGAGTTAGAGAACGTGGTAAACCTATACTATGCCAACAACGCCGCTTGGGAAAATGCTTTGGACGGGCTTTTTGATAAGCATGTAGCTATCATGAAAAACCTTTACACCAACGGTAGCTTTAACCAGGCTGTTGAAGATGTAAAGAAGCTGATTGAAAGCGGCCGAGAGTTTTTAAAACATAATAACTCGCGCAACTACAATTACATATACGACCAAATAGTTTCGTTGGGCGAGTATATTTCAACCACAATAGTAAGCGACTATGCCAACTCTATAGGACTGAAGAATACATTGCTTGACGTTAAACAGGTTTTGTTTACCGACAATGCTTATACCGAAGGCAAGGTTGAATTCAAAAAAACCGAAGAGGCTATTGCCAAAAAAGTAGCCGAGTTGGTTAAAACAGGCTTTGTAATTACCCAGGGCTTTGTAGGAAGCACGCCTGAAGGTTTTGCAACTACATTAGGCAGAGAGGGTTCTGATTACACCGCCTCTATATTTGCCTACTCGCTTAACGCCGAACGTATGACCGTTTGGAAAGACGTGGAGGGTATAATGAATACCGACCCTAAGGAGTTTCCTGACGCGCAGTTTTTAAGTGAAATAACTTACCATGAGGCCATTGAAATGACTTACTACGGAGCCAGCGTTATACACCCAAAAACCATTAAGCCTATTCAGAATAAAAATATACCGTTAGAGGTGCGCAGCTTTGTTAACTACAGCAAGCGCGGTTCGGTTATTTCGGCCAATGCCAATACCAGCTTTTTGCCGCCAATTATTATTTGGAAACGCGGACAGGTGCTCCTCTCCTTTTCGGCAAAAGACTTTTCGTTTATTGCCGAGGACCACTTAAGCAAAGTGTTTGCCACTTTTGCCGAAAACCGCTTGCGCATTAACATGATGCAGAATGCTGCCATTAGCTTCTCAATCGCCGTTGATTTTAAAAAGGAAAAGATTGATAACATTGTTGAGCAACTGCACAACGAATTTTCGATCACCCGCAACGAAAATCTTTCGCTCCTTACTATTCGCCACTATAACCAGGGCATTATTGACAAGCTAACGCAAAATAAAGATGTGCTGCTGCGCCAAATATCGCGCACAACCATACAGCTGTTGGTGAGAGAATAATGGGGTTAACCTTTTCTCTTTGGAAAGTTAAAGAGTGCCGAAGTGATTATTGGCAGAAAAAAGATAGCCGCGGTAAGCATTGAGAAATAAAAATCAACTGATTCTTTATTCAACTCAACGCAAACAAAATTTTCAGTAGCCAAGGTGCATGCAAACTCTGAACATAAGCGAAGGCCCAACATACCAATTATTAAAAATGCAACGGTATCTAAAAACGGAAAGCGCTCCATTAGCTTTACAAAATAACCGGCAACAATGCGCATGGTTAGTATACCAATAAACACACCCAGGTATATAAGCGCCATGTTTTTAGTAAGCGCAACCGCCGCAAAAACGTTATCTACCGAAAAGGTCATATCCATCACCTCAACCATAATAACGGTACTCCAGAAATAATTAAAACCCGGAATACTGAATTTCTTTTTGGCATTATGGTTTTCGCTACTACCCTTAAATAACTTGCGATAAAAAAACTGGCAAAACAGGTATATCAAATAAGCCCCGCCAACCAATTTAAGCCAGGCAATTTTTATGAGCCAACTGGCAAAAAGCAACGCGATACCTCTGAAAATGTAAGCAAAAATAAGTCCTATGCGCAAGGCGCGTTTGCGCTGGTTAGCAGGCAAATCGAGCACCATGGCGGCAAGCACCGCAGCATTATCAATTGAAAGCAGCCCTTCAATCAAAATGAGGTTAAGAATAACCAGCAAAGCCGTTTTGGGATCGGGCTGAAGAAATTGTGAAAAGAAATTTGAAATAATGTCCAACCAGGATTGTTTATTAGTTGTAAAATTACGGCAATTTTAATTTAACCGGTTACAAATGCAATTATGTTGAAATATTTTGAGCTTGTGATTTTTGATATGGACGGGGTCCTTATAGATTCTGAACCATTTTGGCGCCAGGTTGAAATTAAGGTATTTGCTACTGTAGGCCTTACCCTTACCGAAAAAGATTGTAGGGAAACCACTGGTTACCGGTTTGATGAGGTGGTGAACCACTGGTGGCACAAACAACCATGGCAAGGTAAAACACAGCAACAAATACATGATGAGGTAATTGAAGAAATGGTAAACGCCATTACCCACCACGCCGAACCAATCGCGGGAGTGCATGATGCCCTGGAGTTTTTTAAAAGCAAGGGTTTGCGCATTGCGCTTGCATCATCATCGGCAATGCAATTAATTAAGGCAACTGTGGTAAAACTCAATATTGAAAGTTACTTTGAATTACTGGTAAGCGCCGAACATGAACGCTACGGCAAACCCAACCCGGCAGTTTTTTTGCGCACCGCTGAAACCCTAAAAGTGCGCCCCGAAAAATGTTTGGTTATTGAAGATTCATTTTATGGCCTGCTTGCCGCTAAATCCGCAAAAATGAGTTGCGCGGTAGTGCCCGACCCATCCAACTTTGATAACCCCAAATTGGTAATTGCCGATTGGAAATTGAAGAACGTGCGAGAGATACCGGAACAATTTAGATAGTAAAAACCAAAGCGATGATGAAAACAAAAGTCCTTTATGCGATACTATTTATATTAAGCACAAGTTACGCAATAGCACAGGGAAGTGAAAAGGATACAGCTATAGTGAACTCATATAATTATATCTCGGTGTTTTATAATTGCGTGCCTCTGCACTCCTATAAAACTTTGGGAACCGGCAGAGGATTTGGCATCAGCCTTGAGGGTTTAATAATTACCGCACCCAAAAATTTAGACGGTTTATATGAATTATACACCGCTGCCGCCAAGGGACATTACCGAAATTGCACCGGAATAATCTTTAAAGATTTTCATTTGGGGCGCGATGTTTTTGAAGCAATTCAGACGATACATCCCGATAGTAAAGAAGATACCGCGATATTTTCTACGCCAATTTTTGTTAGCGCAAAACCAATAAGAGCTTACGATATATTAGGAAGTATAAATGGCAACATAGGTTTTTTTAAGTCCCTAAATTCAACTTTGAGGCACAAATTCCAGAAAGCAAAAAAACGGTATCCGGCCTGCGATGGAATTATTATAGATAACATCGACTTTATATTTGGAACTTATAACGCTGTGGTAATTCGATGGAAAAAACCTGATAAGGGGATTTAAACTTCTCTTAAAAACGTAATTAAATCCTGGCTTGGGAAAGAAGTAAAACCTAATTCGCGTAGCATGGTTAAAATCTGCCCGCGATGAAAGGTTCCATGATTAACAACATGGAATAAAATGCCTTCAACGCCATTTTTAAACTCAACACCCTTCATGTTCTTATAAACAATCTCACCGTCAAGATATGCATGGTCTTTGCCCGCAATAAAATCGGCAAATGCCTGCGAGTCGTGAATAAAAGCTTTGTAAAGCTCCTCGGTGCTACCTGCAAAATCCTGGCTGGGCCATTTTGTAGTCGGCTGGCCCTGTAAACGTAAAAGCCATATTTGCTGGGCATCCCAAACGTGCATCAAAGTCTTTCTAATAGTTGGGAAACTACTCTTCATCTCGGTATCCAAAGTATTATCATCTACGCTGGCTAAAATTTCTACTGTTTTTTGGTTTGCCCAGGTATTGTACTGCATGAATTTTTGAATGGTGAACATTGATTTATCGGTTTAAAATGATTTAAACATAATTTCAAGAACAAAAAAGTGCTGTGTTTGTTAGGAGCTATCCAAAAATAGCAAAAGCCGTGAAATCAATCCATACGGTTAGATTACTGTTTAAGGACAAAATAAACCGATAAAAAGTATTGGTAAATTAAAGCAGCCTGAAGTAGCTGCTTAAGTCCATATTTTCAAATGACGTATATCCCAATTCCCTCATCATAGTTATAAATTGCCCCCGATGGAAGGTGCCGTGATTAACAATATGAAATAATATTTCCTCTACACCATTGGTGTATTCAATCAGTTTCATGTTGTGGTAGGTAATGCTACTGTCCAAAAATGCCTGATCTTTAGAAGCAACAAAATCAGCTAAATCCTGTGCGCTTTGTACAAGCCCTTTCAATAGTTCTGCTTTTCCGCCGGTAAATTCTGTACTGGGCCAAATAGGCGTTTTGCCGCCTTTTAGGCGGGTAAGCCACAACAGTTGGGCATCCCAAACGTGCAGCAAGGTTTTTTTAATGGTAGGAAAACTGCTTATCACTTCTTTTTCAAACACCGCTTCATCAACATTGGCCAAAATCTCAACCACTTTTTGATTAGCCCAAACATTAAACTGCAGGTGACGGTGAATGGTATACATATTTTGCGTTGTTTTAAATTCCCAAATTCTATTTTCGGAATGCGAATTTATTTTTTCTGAATTAATAATTATGAAAAACAAATCTAAAGCCCAAAAAGCAGTTGCCCATAAAGGGTTTAACTCTATTACATCGCAGGATGTTTTTGACAAAGAGCTTAAAGCATTTCCGCACACGTTGCCTATTTACACAACATCAACATATGTGTACGAATCGCCCGAGATAGCACAACAAATTTTCGGGCGTAAAGTTGATGGCTTTGTTTACAGCAGATTTTCGCATCCCAATGCGCAACTGGTTGAAGAAAAGTTGGAGAAGATGGAAACGTTTGGATTAGACATAAAAGCCAAGGCACTCATCTTCTCATCGGGCATGACGGCAATTTCAAACCTGTTTCAAAGCCTGTTGCGGCCCGGCGATTGCATTATTGCACAGGGTAACATTTATGGTACCTCGGTAGATTTCTTTTCGCACTTTACCGAAGTGTATAAAATGGAAGTGATATACGCTGACTTTAAGAATTTAGATGAGATAGAGACTTTACTCAAAAGTAAAAAGAACGTAAAACTGCTTTACGCCGAAACTCCATCAAACCCAACTATTAGTTGCTACGACCTGAACGTGCTTGGTAAGCTTGCTGCGAAATACAAAGTGAAGTTTGCTGTTGACAGCACCTTTGCATCGCCGTATTTACAGCAACCTATGAAGTATGGGGCCGATTTTGTTATTCATTCTGCTACCAAATACTTAAATGGTCACGGCACGGCACTGGGCGGAATACTAGTTGGCCGCGATTATGAATTTATGAATACCAACGTTTGGAAAACGCGTAAAATAACCGGTGGCATTTGCAGCGCTTTCGATTCGTGGCTATTAAACAATGGTATGAAAACATTGAGCCTGCGTATGGATAAACATTGTTCAAACTCGCTTACAGTGGCCAAATACTTACAATCGCATCCAGCGGTGAAAGAGGTGCATTATCTCGGCCTAAAAAACCATCCCGATCATGCGCTTGCAAAAAAGCAAATGAAAGATTTTGGCGGCGTTTTGGCCTTCGATTTAAAGAATGGTTACAAAGCGGGTAACAAGCTAATGAAGAAGATAAAGTTCTGTCAACTCACCGCTTCGTTGGGCACTATTGATACTTTGTTGCAGCACCCGGCATCGATGAGTCATTCTTTTGTATCGAAAGAACAGCGGGAGAAATTTGGTATAACTGATGGACTGGTCCGTATGAGCGTTGGTATTGAAAACGCAGCAGATATTATTGCCGATTTAGAACAGGCGTTGAAATAGTTGCCGATTGGGTTATAAATTTAGATATCTGTTCAGCCATAAATAAATGAGCGGCATCAGTAAGATGTTTTCCATCGTTTTCTAAAAACCGGTTACCATTTTCGTCAAAACTTCGTGCAATATCAATATGAGGAATTTTATGCAGCGCTGAAAATATTTCAACCTTCCGGTTCAAATCAATACAAATATTATTGATTCTATCATTGGCCGGATATAGCATTGGCCCCACCAACACCAGTTTTGTTTTTCTTTGTTGAGCGGTATGGTTCAAATCGGCCATCATCTTTATTACCTCATTTTTCGTCCATTGTGGCAAGCGAAGTTGATTACCGGCAAAATCATTGAGGCGTTGGAGTATTTTATGCAAAAGGCTATCTCCACCATTAGCTTGCGCTCCAATCTTATACTCCTTAATCATGTGGTCGTAGTACTTCTCTTTCGAAAAACGCGGATGTAATGCCAGCCTGGCTTGCTTGTCTTTATCGGTATACCGGATGATTGGCTTGGTTAAAGCTATCATGGGGAAAGGCCTTAGAAAAATGACAACATAATCATAATGCATTTCTCGATTCAACATCGATAATGATTCGCGATGCAATTCATGGTAAGATGAGTAAAATCGCAACCATGTTTTAGGCGCAATACCGGTTTCGTCCTCAACCAAACGCTTTATGGCAACATGGTAATGCATTTCAGCCCTTACATTGGACTGGCGATTGACACAGCCTCCCCAAAATACAACATTCATGTGCTATAAAGTATAAATACAAGATAAGCCCTAAAAACGATACTTAAAATAAAATTATAAATAAAATTTAGCGTAAGAAAAAACCGGGGCGTTATAATAACTCCTTTCCGGCAGCGGCGGCTTCAAACCCATGGTCAATTAACAAACCACCGCCATCGGCGGCAGTAGTGGCAAGCACATCGCAACGCTCGTTATAATAATGTTCGTTATGCCCTTTTATCCAATGAAATTTAACGTGGTGCTTAGGATACACTTTTAAAAAGCGTTGCCAAAGATCGGGGTTCTTTTTGCCTTTAAAACCCTTTTTCTGCCAACCAAAAACCCATTTTTGGTTAACCGCTTCAACCACATATTTTGAATCAGAATAGACATCCACATCCAACCCATCCTTTGTAAGCGATTCGAGCGCTACAATAACAGCCAGCAGCTCCATGCGGTTGTTGGTAGTACGCCGGTAGCCTTGCGATAGCTCTTTTTCGTGCTTACCATATTTTAATATGGCCCCGTAACCACCGGGCCCTGGGTTTCCCCTTGCCGAACCATCTGTATATATTTCAACCACCGCCATATTGCGCACTAAGTAATAAATAAAGTATGAGAAATTTACCACCAAGGCACTAAGGACACGAAGAAACACTAAGATTTTGCAGTCGAGTTCTTTATGCTTTTCTTTAAAAGAATATTTTTGCCGGTATCTCATGCTCAAAAGCTATAATTCAAAATCAGACATAACCAAGGCTTACCTGCAAATGCACCTGTCAATTATACTATGGGGTGCAACCGCGGTTTTGGGCAAAAGCATAAACCTGAGTGAAGGGTTACTGGTATGGTACCGCATGATTATTACCACCCTCTCGCTTTTTACCTTCATTTTAATAACCGGTAAAAGTTTCAGGGTATCGAGTAAACAGTTTATGGCATTGTTTGGTATTGGAGTGCTATTAATGGTGCATTGGTTGTTTTTTTACGGGGCTATTAAATACTCCAACGTTAGCATCACACTTAGCCTGTTCTCGTCAACCACGCTATTTACAGCGCTGATAGAGCCAGTCATTACGGACAAAAAATTCAACCGGGTTGAGTTGCTTTACAGTATTATGGCCATTGCCGGCATCTGCATCATTTTCTATTCTGATACCAATTCGTACACCATTGGTATTGTGCTGGCAATACTGGCTGCATTTGTGGGTGCATTTTTCAACATCTTAAATAAAAATGTGGTTAACGAGGTTAGCAGCGATGTAGTTTCGTTTTACGAACTCGCCTCGGGACTTTTAGCGCTTACAATTTTTCTGCCGCTTTACATTCATATTTTTCAACCGGCACAACTGGTTCCTACCACGCAGGATTGGGTATTGCTTTTTGTATTGGCTGTTTTTTGCACGCACGCGCCGTTAGTATTATCACTAAATGCACTTCGGCATCTATCTGCCTTTACGCTTAACCTCTCCATCAACCTCGAACCGGTTTATGGCATCGCCCTTGCCTTCATAATATTTGGAGAGAATAAAAGAATGGGCCCGGGATTCTTTGTGGGCACGGCCCTGATTATGTTATCGGTAGTGCTGCACAGCTATTTTTCAAGTAAAGGAAAAGAAGCTGTATTACCTGAACCCTAGTTGTTGGAATTAATTCAGTTGTTTAATACGGTTGCTCAACTCCTTCCGTCCCTAAACCGGGAAGTAATGGTTTAGACACTTTTATTGCTAATCTCGAGTTTATAGCCTTTACCATGAATGTTTAAAAGGGCTACATCCGGATCATTTTCGAGCTTTTTTCTAAGCCTTGAAATGAACATGTCCAGGCTCCTGCCTACTATTACACCCTCGTCTTCCCATATCTCCTTTTGAAGCCTTTTTCTGTCAATGATCTTATTGGGCGCATTGGCAAAAATGCTGAGTATTTTAGCTTCCTTCACCGTTAATATCGCATCCGCTTCATTAAACCTCAGTATTTGCTCATCAGCAAAGAAAAGGTATTGGCCAATTGCTATCCCCTGCTTTTCGCTTACAAGTGTATCACCCTCTTTTGCATTTGGTATTTCTTTTCCCTTTTTACGTCCATTCACCACAAATAGCACTAAGCCCAATCCCAGTATGCCGAAACCGCCCAGGTAAAGGCCTTTGAAAGCATACGATCTGTTTTCCTCAAACTTAATATCGATGTAATATGGCCTGGCGGGCTGGTCCCTGCCCTTACAGGGCACAATACTTTGTTGTTCGGGGCCCATTACGGCATATCCGTAAATCACCTTGTCAGATTTACGCTCGCGCACAGTTACTATATACTTTGAAGGAAGTTTGTTATTTGCAATAACTTTGTCGATAATATTCACCAAGGAATCTGGCTTAAACGAAAATGGGCTCTCAAACGGGATGCAAAATTCAGTGGCTGAGAGCCGGCTAACAGGCGCAATGGGTGAAGTACTGTCGCCGGTATATTGTAAAATCTGGTGGGCGACGTTTCTCATCACGATCATTTCTTTCGAAGCATCAAAATCGCTTTTACCTGCTTTATCAGCGGCAAAAGCAGTCAAAATAACGAGTAACCCAATAACAATAGAAATGAGAGGCAATTTCCTTATCATATTCAAAAGTAGAAAGTTAATAGCGTTTGTAGCCTCATTTGCAATCATTTTACAACGTCGTTACACTTGTTTTACAATTATTTTGCTCCTATCCGTTCTCGCTCAAGTACTTTTGTGTGGTTCAATAAAACTTCGTTCACCAAAACAAGCCATTTATGTTTAAGCTAACCTTTTTATTGCTGCTCTTAACGGTTTTTGCTTCTCCCTTTTATTGTCAAAACAAGCCATCCAAAATCAACTCCACACCATCCCAAAATAATGACGGGAAATCAAAATTACTTAATCCTGAGGCCAAAACGCCATTCCCTTACAATCACTCCGTTGACAAAGGTTTGCCAGACAAATCCGGAAATCTATGGTTCGCTACTTCCGAAGGTATATATCGCTATGATGGGAAATTGTTTACCAAATATCAGGTTATGGATGGCTTACTTGCAGACCACGTTGCCTGTATGTTGCAGGATAAAGCAGGCAATATTTGGTTTGGTGCCCGTTGCGGAATCGTTCGCTATAGTCCTTTTGCAGTAACCGGCTCAGGCTCTCCATTATTTACCGGTGTAAAAATGCGAGAGGCCAACGGTAACGGTTTTCTGGCTGATGTAAAAGGCAATGATGTACCGGATGCAAAAAACACAGTAACACAAATGATTGAAGATCCGCATGGCGCTATATGGTTTTGCGTAGGCTTCAATCTATATCGCACCGATGGCAAATCACTGGCGGCCATTACTACCGCGGTTGGAGACTATTTGAAAAGTGAAAGAGCCCAGTATCACTGCACTTACCCTGACGATTTTGGCATTGCCGGTATATATCAAGACAAACAGGGAAACATATTGATATCTACCATAGCTTGTAGTTGTGGCCCTAATGTAATTTATCGTTTGGATGGAAGCAGGACAAACCATCCTTGTATTTTAAACTCTTGCAAACACGATTTGCACAATCCGCAGGAGCTTGCAGCGCATAATAAAGAAATCGCTTCTTCCTTCAGCAAAATAAGTAATGAAGAAGGCAATACTAAAATTGCCTTTACTACTGTATTGGAGGATAAGTCAGGCACTATATGGATTGGTAGTGATAGCGGTGTTTACAGGTATGATGGCATGCACTTAACCCATTTCACAAAAGGTGATCTTCTTAGCAAGAGTGTTGTGAACAACATCTATGAAGATAAAAAAGGAAATATCTGGTTCGGCACAGCCGAAAGCGCCGATTTTAAGGGCAATGGTGTATTCCTTTACGAACCTTCGGCTTCGGCAAAACCGGGCTCTTCATCAATCACTCAATTCACTACCAAAGATGGACTTTGTAATAATGGCCCTTTTAAAAGCAATATCGTTTCATCTATTGCAGAAGACAATATGGGAAAACTTTGGATTTCGGGCGATGGAGGAGTAAGCTATTACAATGGCAAAGGCTTTACCAGCTTGACAAAGAAAGATGGCTTCACCAATCAGCCCGTCAAATGCATGGCAAAAGACAAAGTCGGCAACCTTTGGTTTGGCACATGGTTATTGGGTCTGTACCGTTATGATGGAATATCACTGATCTGTTTTACGGAAAATATGCCTGAGCTATAATGTAATCCACTTAGTTCGCAACTTCACTATATACGGCCGGCCTACAAATTAGTGGCAAACAACAAATCCAGGTTACTGCTTTTAATGCTGAACAAGCCAGCAAGGTGCTCGTTAGTGAGGTTGCCTTTGTAGAGGTAAATACCGCTGCGTATACCCGCATCCTGGTATATCAGGTTTTTCATGCCGCTCATTTCGCCGCAGCGAAGTAGAATGGGTGTAAGGATATTTGAAAACGCGTGCGATGCCGTACGCGAAACACGCGATGGAATATTGGGCACGCAATAATGTATTACATCAAACTTTTTAAAAGTGGGTTCAGCGTGCGAGGTAATCTCCGAGGTTTCAAAACAGCCGCCCTGATCAATGCTGACATCAATAACCACGCTACCGGGTTTCATTTTACGCACCATATCTTCGGTAACTATTACCGGCGTGCGGCCTTGTTTTGAGTGTATGGCACCTATTGCTACATCGGCTGCCTGTAATTCAAGCTCAAGTATTGTAGGCGAAATGGTAGAGGTAAAAACACGCGCATTTATCTTCTCTTGCAAACGCATCAGTTTGTAAACGTTGTTATCGAATACGGAAACTGTTGCGCCCAAACCAATAGCAGCTCGTGCAGCATAAGTACCAATTACACCGGCACCCAAAATAACTACCTTGGCAGGCGGAACGCCAGATATACCGCCTAACAAAATCCCTTTACCCTCGTTGGCATTGCTCAAAAACTCGGCGGCCAATAGTATTACGCTACTACCGGCAATTTCGCTCATGGCCCTTACAAACGGAAACATGCTGGCATCATCCTTTGTATATTCAAACGCCAGCGCCGTAACCTTTTTGCGCATCAGGCGCTGTATATATTCCTTTTTAAGCGTAGGCAAATGTATTGGCGAAATGAGGGTTTGGTTCACCTGCATTAATTCAATTTCTTCCAATAACGGAGGGGCAATTTTTATAATAACATCTGCTTTATAAACCTCTTCGGCGGTATCTGTAAGCTCCGCTCCTGCTTCGGAGTAGTCGGCATCGGAAAAATGTGAATCGCGGCCGGCACGGCGTTCAATTAATATACGGTGGCCATTGGCAACCAGGGTTTTTACCGATTCGGGCGTTAAGCCTATTCTATGCTCCTGAAAACTATTTTCTTTGGGGATGCCTATAAACAGCTTGGCCTTTTTTTGTGCCACCATAACCGACTGTTCCATGGGCTGCAAGCCTAACTTGCTTGTTATTCCTTCAAAACCTTTTTTTCTTTCAGCCATTCGCTACAAAATTACTCCATAAAGATAGAAATTTCACGCATATCATCTTCCTGGTTTATTTGCACATTTACCACATCGGCAGGTAATAGGCCCTCAATTAGTTCGGGCCACTCAATAAAACAATAGTGCTCGCCACTGATGTAATCTTCAATGCCAATGGCCAGGGCTTCGTTCAAACCCTTTAAACGGTATAGGTCGATATGATAAATTTTGCTACCACCTTCTATCAAATACTCGTTTACAATGCTATAGCTGGGGCTGGAAAAACTGTCGACGCTACCCAACAAGCTACACAGTTGCTTGATGATGGTGGTTTTACCGGTACCCATTTGCCCATGAAATGCAAATACCTTCCGGCCTGCGGCGAAAGCCAACATGGATTGGCTTAAGCCGGGTATTTCATCAACACTATTAACGGTAAGCTGCAATTTTTTCACGCTGCAATTTCGGGAAAAAGTGCGAATACCCATGGACGCTATTACTGCTTTAAAAGCCGGCATAGCCGAGTTTGGTAAAGAGTATATTATACCTGAAATAATGCTGGTGCCCGTTTTGTAATGAAAGCCACAATTGTTTTCCGCTTTCATTTTTCGGGTCAAAAACCCATTAAAACCGCTTCAAAACAAACTTATTCAAAGGCCAACAATCGAATTAGTAAGAAAAATAACCGATTATTACCACATAGACAATTGAAGCTATAATTGCCTTACGCTCCGCTAAAATATCCTTACCTATTCAAAAACATTATATTAAATAACTATTTGTGCATACAACCACTAAAAGCCTCTTATCTTTGGACCGTAGTTGGTGAAACAATTAGAAGCACCAACTCATTAAACAAAATAAAACCATACCCCATGAGAAACAAGTTTACACGGTTTTCTTTATCAACGGTTTTTGCAAATTACACTGTGGTGCTTTTTCTGCTACTGGCAGTTGGCTCTTTGCGGGCGCAAACTGTGTGCGATGCGCACTTTGCACATTACTCGCTTCACAACCCTGATAGCCTGCACTTTTATCCATCATCGGCACACGCGGTGGGGTATAGCTGGAATTTTGGCGATGGTGGTACTTCAACCAATCAAGACCCTTGGCATTTCTTTACAACCGCCGGCACCTATAATGTATGCTTAACGGTAGCCGACAGCAACGGAACCACATGCACCTGGTGCGACACCGTGCATATAGGCACCGTGCCAACGTGCAATGCTGCCTTTAGTTATTATACTATACACAACCCCGATAGCCTGCATTTTTATCCCAATGGGTCAGCGGGCACAGCATACTATTGGAATTTTGGTGATGGCACAACTTCGCCGCAACAATATCCATGGCATTATTACGCGCACGCCGGTACTTACATCGTTTGCTTAACGGTGGCTGATACATCGGGTGTAACCTGTAGTAAGTGCGATACGGTAACTGTGGGACCTGCGCCAACTTGTAGCGCTGCTTTTAACCACTACGCTTTAACTAATCCTGATAGTTTGCATTTTTACGCAACCGCAACTTCAGGTATCACCTCTTACTATTGGAATTTTGGCGATGGCACAACATCTCCTCATAACACACCTTGGCACCTTTTCAGTGGGCCGGGCACTTATAATGTATGCTTAACGGTTGTTGACAGCAATGGTAACACCTGCACCAGTTGCGATAATGTGCATGTAGGCCCTGCAACTACCTGCAGCGCAGCTTTTAGTCATTATAGCATCAGCAATCCGGATAGTATGCACTTCTATCCAATTACTACTACTGCGGTCGCTTCATACTATTGGAATTTTGGAGATAACACAACATCAACGGTTCAATATCCATGGCATTATTACCCGCATGGCGGCACTTATTATGTATGCCTTACCGTAGTTGATACCAATGGCGTAACATGCACCAGCTGCGATACAATTAGCGCGGGCCACGCATCAACCTGCAGCGCAGTATTTGTGCATTATGTTGTAAATAACGATAGTATTCACTTTTACCCAACCGGGTTACACGGCCTTAGTTATTACTGGAGTTTTGGTGATGGTACCACAAGCACTATCTTCAACCCATTTCATACCTACGCAACACCAGGTACTTACAATGCCTGCTTAACAGTAGCAGATAGCAATGGACAAACATGCACATCATGCGATACGGTAGTATTTGTGGGTCCAAACGCGAGTACATGCAGTGCCTCGTTCAGCCATTACGCAGGTAGCAATCCTGATAGTTTGCACTTTTACGCAACCGGTGAGCATATAGCCACTTATAGCTGGAGTTTTGGCGATGGTAGTACATCACCGCACGGTAATCTATGGCACGTTTTCAGCGGGCCGGGTACTTATTATGTTTGTTTAAGTGTGGTTGACAGTTCGGGACAAAGTTGCTCGAAGTGCGATACTATTCATATAGGTACGGTATCGCCTACATGCAACGCCCAGTTTAGTTATTATACGATACACAATCCCGATAGCCTTCATTTTTATCCAACCGGCACAGCGGCCCATTCTTACTACTGGAATTTTGGCGATGGAACAACCTCGACACAGCAGTATCCATGGCACTTATATAGTGGCCAGGGTACTTACCGCGTGTGCTTGTATATGGCCGATACAGCAGGTGTTACCTGCGACCAGTGCGATACGGTGCATGTTACCGGTGTAACAACAACCTGCATTGCCCAATTTGCGCATTATAACCTTACCGGTGTTAATATTGACAGCGTTCATTTTTATGCTACAGGTCCACACGCCGCATCGTATTACTGGACATTTGGTGATGGCGCGACCTCACCGCACAGCGACCCATGGCATTATTACGCTCATCCGGGTGTTTACACTGCATGCTTAACGGTAGTTGATAGCGCCGGCACCAGTTGCACCAACTGCGATACCGTTACTATTACTGCGATTAACAGCTGCAATGCGCAGTTTAGCTATTACACGATACACAACCCAGATAGCCTTCACTTCTATCCTACCGGTGCGCCGTCGGCATCGTATTACTGGAATTTTGGTGATGGTACTATATCAACACTTCAATATCCATGGCACTTTTATAGTAATGCCGGCACCTATTATGCCTGCCTTACAGTTGCCGACTCGGCGGGTATAACTTGTACTCATTGCGATACGGTACGTGTAGGGCCGCCAACTACCTGTAATGCGCAGTTTGCTCATTACTCTATGGGAACCAATGTTGACAGTGTTCATTTTTACCCTACCGGTACACATGTTGCTTCGTATTACTGGAATTTTGGCGATGGAACCACATCTACCAACATGGACCCATGGCACCATTATGCAGGGCCGGGCACTTACTATGCTTGCTTAACGGTTGCAGATTCAGGTGGTGTTACATGCACCAACTGCGATACGGTTTATGTGGGTTCGCCACATACCTGTAACCCGGCATTCAGCCATTACAGCATTAACAACGCGGATAGTATACACTTCTATCCCACCGGTACCGGTTCAACGGCATGGTACTGGAGCTTTGGCGATAGCACCACTTCTACATCACAATATCCTTGGCATTATTATACCAGCGATGGTATTTATTATGTGTGCTTAACGGTTGTAGGCCCATCGGGTACCACCTGCACCCAATGCGATACCGTACATGTAGGCACACAGGGCTTTGGCGTACATGCCCAGCACCACCCGGCAAGTAATAGCAATAACCCCGACAGCGTTCAGTTTACGCCGATAGGCTCGCCGGATGCCGTGGCTTGGTACTGGGATTTTGGTGATGGCTCATACGCCTGCCAGGAAAGCCCAATACATTACTACGCCAGCGTGGGTATTTACTACGTAACACTTACAGCTGCCGATACAGCCGGTGCAGTTTCGGTTTCGTACGACACGGTTAACACAGGCACTACCGGTGTAGTAAATGTGCAGCCAACAGCGGCAGTAGCCAAAATATACCCTAACCCGATGAACGACTTTGCTATAGTGTATATGAAAAACATTACCGGCACTGCTGTTTTAAGGTTGTATGACATTACCGGCCAATTGGTATATGGTAAAGATAACCTGGGCGATGGCAGCTTTACGGTTAATACGCACAACTTTACAGCAGGTGTTTATTTCTACACTATTGGCGATAGCAGTGAAATTATAGCCCAGGGTAAATTGATGGTTATCCATTAATCCCGATAAATTCCCTGTATTAGCAAAAGAGCCGCGAAATATTTCCCGGCTCTTTTTTTATGAGCGATGCAATGTGAATGAACCTCATTAGCGTAGAGTTACTAATTTGGACAGAACGTAAATGATGCAATTTTTCAAAGTAATTGTGTAATGCTATTGTAGTGAATGGGTGGCATCTTTGTATCACCAATTTATTCAGTTTCCATAAATACACAATTATGAAAAATATAACTCTCCTCGCCGCAGCAATTACCTTCGCAGTAAGTGCCGGTGCTCAAAATTCACGGCCAATCGCAAGCACGCAACATACCCCGGTTTATTCAGAAGACAAATCGGTAAGCATGTATCACAATATTGGGAACGACCATTTTTCGGTCATTAACCGCGATTGGGAAGTTATGACTGCGGCCAAGGCTCCTTATACTCTTTTAACAGCATCAACTGCTACCAGCGATTGCTATAAGATGATTGGCACTAGTATGTTTGAAGTAAGGGGCGAAACACAAACCGGCATGTGTAAGTACGCTACAGTTAAGAATGGGGCCGTAGTACTTATAAATGGTGTAGTAATAACCGATAGCGGCAAAGTATTGCACCTTAAAAGTGGCGATAGCATAAATATGAAGGGCATTCTAACACGGAACGCAGAACAAGAAAGTAATATTGTTGCTGAGAAGTTATAGACTTAGTATTATATCGTCAGTAAGTAAAAGGGCCGCGAAATATTTCGCGGCCCTTTTTTTGTTCGCACGAACAGAGGCCCACGAACTTAACAGGGCCGGTTACGTAAACAAATTGGGCTACATTACATTCACTTATTAAACGCTTCGGAATTTATAAAATCATATTATGCAGTTTCCCGAAATTCCGGACAATGACAATGAACGATTAAAGAATATTGCCGAATTTTCGATTCTGGATAGCATGCCCGAGCGGGAATACAACGAGATTACCAAGCTGGCCTCGTATATATGCAACACGCCAATGTGCCAGCTTAACATTGTGCACCAAAAAACTCAGTTTACCAAATCAAATTATGGCATACCCGGTGTTTATACACCCAGAGAGCTATCGGTTTGTGCGCATGCCATTAACATGCCCACTGAAATTTTAATTGTGCCAGACCTTAGACAAGACGAACGGTTTTACGACAACCCTGCCGTGGTGGGCGAAGCTGCGCTGGTGTTTTATGCCGGTGTGCCTTTAATATCGCCGGAAGGGTTTGCACTGGGTACCCTTTGTGTTTTAGATAATAAACCCCGTGAGTTAAGCGAACTACAACTTGATACGCTTAAGGCGCTGGCAAACCAGGTTATTTCACTGTTAGAGTTACGGCGAAGTAAAAAACAGCTTGAAAAGGCAAAGGCAGAATTGGAAGAAAAGAACCAGGAATTGGAGAAGTTCAGTTATGTAGTAGCGCATGACCTAAAATCGCCGTTAAACAACATTACAGGATTGGCAAAGTACGTAGTAAAAAAGCATGCTGCAGCGCTGGACCCGGAAATTCAGGAAATACTACAAACAATGGCTGATTCATCGGAACGCTTAAAACGTTTGGTGGATGGAATACTTGAGCATAGCCGTTGCGAAAAACAAATAACTGAAAGCAAAAGCGAACTTGACACGGCAGTTTTTATGGCTGAAACAGCGCAGTTTTTTAGCTACTATAAAGATTGCAGCTTTAACATTACGCCGGGTAGCAGTAAAATAAACGTAAATAAAACTGCCTTATCGCAAATACTCATTAACCTTATTTCGAACGCTATTAAGTATAATGACAAAAGGGAAATAACCATAAATATTGGATTTACTGAAACTGCGAGCGACTTTACATTTTCGGTAGGTGATAATGGGCCCGGTATTGAGCAAAAAAACATGGCCGATATTTTTGGCATATTTAAAGTGTTTGCCAGCAGCGACCGGTTTGGCCAACAAGGCACCGGCATTGGCTTAGCCACGGTAAAAAAGCTGGTGACCAGGTTGAGTGGCGATATATCTCTTGTTTCGAATATTGGGAAGGGGACGGTTTTTAGTGTTACGTTGCCTAAATAATCTCATACCACAAACCCCGGCACCATAAAACTCTATTAGCGGACTACTATTTTAAACCCTATCTTTATAAAACAGGGTTTATGTAATTATTTTTAAATATCTAAACGCCGTAATATGAAAAAAATATTCTCCCCGATTTTTTGTTGCCTGTTGTTGAGTTTGTCGTGTTTCAGTCAATCTATTAACTGGGAGTGGGCCGTGGCTACCAGCAATACTAATGGCCAACAAGAAGGCTACGATGTTACCACAGATAGCACTGGTAACGTTTATATAACAGGAAGCTTTAACGGAACCACCATAAACTTTGGCAGTACCATACTAAACAACGGAGGAACTACAAATGGCTTTTTGGCCAAATATTCTACCGATGGAAATGTGATTTGG
The DNA here is from genome assembly GCA_903861145.1 of uncultured Bacteroidota bacterium. Classification (GTDB taxonomy): domain Bacteria; phylum Bacteroidota; class Bacteroidia; order Chitinophagales; family LD1; genus Bog-950. The sequence goes on from CAIOTH010000134.1 coordinate 56,156, forward strand.
GCAGTAAGCCCCACCACCAATATCGGCGATGTAGTTGAACCTACCCATATTGCAATTGACGGCGAGGCCAACGTTTATATCGCCGGTACATACTTCGGTACTGGCGTGGTATATGAAACCACCGTTTTACCGGCTACGTTTCCAAATAGTTCTAATGCTTTTGTTGCGAAATACGATTCGTTGGGTGGCCTTATTTGGGTAAGAACTGCCGGAATTAATAGCTACGCCGCTGCTACCGGGGTTGCCACTGATATGGGCGGCAATGTTTATGTAACGGGATATTTTCAGAACGATTCAATAAACTTTGATAATATAATTTTACACAACTATCTCAACAACCCATCGCACTATTCTGTATTTGTAGTAAAATACGACTCGCTGGGGCAAGTGGTTTGGGCAAAAAGCCCGAGGGCGCTCTCGAGCCAAGCTGTGGCCGCCAGCAGGGGTATTGTGACCGACCTGGCGGGTAACGCTTATGTTACCGGCTATTACTCCGATTCTATCAGGTTTGGCAATACTACTTTACACGCTGTAGGTTCGGCCAATACCTTTCTAGCGAAATACGATGGCCAGGGCAATGTAGGCTGGGCCAAAAGTGCGGGCTTTCAGGATGACTTACCGTTTGGTATTGCCACCGATGGTAACAGCCACGTTTATATTACGGGAGATTTTTCGAGCACTTATACTTATTTCGATACTATAAAGTTGACTAATACCACCCCCAACGGACAGCGAGACGCATTATTTATTACCCAATATGATACCGCGGGTAACGCCATTTGGGCCAAAACGGCTGGCGCTCAATTAACCACCATCGGTTATGGCCTTGCTACAGATGGTTGCGGCAATGTTTATTGCACAGGTGGGTTTGCGGGGCCATCTATTACTTTCGATACTTTTGCTATGGCCCCTACCAGTGGTATTGCCGACGCACTATACCTGGTTGAGTTTAGTCCAGCCGGCAAACTTATTAGTGCAGGGGTATTGGGAAGCGGCGGCGATGACCAAAGTGGTATCCACATCGATTCAAAGGGCAATTCGTACCTAATTAGTGATTTTGAAAACCTGAATCCATTTGTGGTAGGTAATGATTCGTTAGTTTTAAGCGGCGGAGAAACTGTTTTCCTTGCCAAGTTTAGCTGCACGGCGTGTTCGCAAGATAGTTTAGGTTACAATTTGCTGTTGCCCGCAATTTGCAAGGGAGACATAGCCGTGCTTAATTTTACAGGGGGCTCGGGAATTAACGTTTCGCCATTAAGTGATGTTTTCCTCATCAATACCCAACAAGCCTGGCTGGATCCTGATACTACCACGGTTTTTACCATTACCGGTTACCAATATTGCGATGATTATGTTAGGCAAACGTTTACGGTGCCGGTATTAGATAGCAACGGAATTAGCATTAACGCCAGCAACCCGGGTCTTTGCCCCAACGATTCGGCGCAGTTGTGCGTTCCATCTGGGTTTTCAACTTATAACTGGAGCACCGGTGATAGTACGGCCTGCATTCATGTACATAACGGCGGGAATTATAGCATAACAATTACCAATATAGGGCAGTGCTCAGCAACCGGTAGCCACGCTATTATTAGCTATGAAACGGCAGCCTTTAACGTAAGCCAACAGGGTGATACCCTGTCATATTCCACCGGTAGTAACTACCGATGGTTGCTAGATGGCGACACCATTGCCGGAGCTACTTCATCCGCTTATATTACACATGCCGCTGGTACATATATTCTACAAATTACAGATTCGAATGGATGTACGGAGACTTCAAATCCTGTGGTTATTTTGGGAGTTAGTGACATAACCGACCGCAACATTACGGTTTATCCGAATCCATCAGCGGGTATTTGGCAACTGGATTTAGATAATAATTTGCCGGGAGGCGTGGCCGAAGTGTTTGATGCCGAAGGGCACCTGGTTTTTAAAACAGAAATTAAAGCCAGGCAATCTGAAATAGGTATTAATGCCGCCAGCGGGATTTATATTTTGCGCATAACTTCAGTAGGTGTAACTGTTGTGAGGAAGCTGGTTAGAATGTAAAAGCGTAGTGCAGATCGACCGGCGAGAACAGGAAGCCGGCAATGAACAGCTGGCCATTCTCATCTGTCTTCTACATCTTCTCTCTCAACAATACTTATCCCCACCCCATTGCAGTAATTAAAAGTGTAACTACCTTTGTTACTATATTACGAAATAACAAAATTGTATTTTAAGCGTTTTGCTGTTTTGTCTCCGTTCTTTGACATGAGGAATTTCTGTTTTCGGGCTAGGTCAGCTTTGACAACTTTTAAAAAGTTGTCAAAGCATGTTATGGTTGAGAACGGTTGAAAAACAACGTTCAGAAACCTGTATATATTATTCAAAAACAAAATAACTAAAGACACCTTTCAACAAATTGAACATCAACAAGTTGCGAAATATAGGTTTGGAAAAGGTTTAAAAAAGTTTAGAGATTTTGCGGGACTAAAGGCCTTAAAGTAATACTTTAAGTGCGGCTATATTAGCAGGCTTGTGCAGGACAAAAAAGGTAACAAAAAGGTTACAGTTTTTTTGATTGCAGAGGCAATTGTCTGAACTGTGATTTATTTGATTTTTATGATTGCTGTGATTGCATTTGAGTGCCAGGTGCCGGGCATCTTTAAAAACAAAAATCCCCGCCATAGGGCGAGGATTTTTTAGGTGGTGGAATTGCGGTGTTGTTTATCCTAAAGCAGGTGCCTTGCAGCACGCTGTATTTTTGCTATTGTATGTAAGCCTGTAGTAAATGCGGGCTGGTACTTTCTTTTAACTGGCGTATGCACTTTTCTTTTATCTGGCGCACACGCTCGCGGGTTAAATCAAAACGATCGCCTATTTCTTCCAAGGTCATTGGTATTTTACCATTCAAGCCGAAGTATGAGCTGATGATTTCTGATTCTCTTTCGGTAAGGCCGGCGAGGGCTGTGTTTAATTGGCTCTCTACGGTTTTGTGCATCAATTGGTCTTCGGCTGATACTGCAGTGCTATCGCTTAACACATCGCTTAGCGAGTCGTCCATATCACCCATTTTAAAATCGGTAGATAAGGTGTGGGTGTTTACGCGGAAGTATTCGTCAATTTCTTCTTTGGTCATGCCCAGCATTTCCATCAACTCTTCAACATCGGGCTCGCGCTGGTATTCTTGTTCGAATGAGTGGAATGCTTTGGTAATTTTAGTGTAGGCGCCTACCTTACTAACCGGTAAACGTATAATGCGCGATTGTTCTACAATGGCCTGCATAATTGCCTGGCGAATCCACCACACTGCGTAGCTAATAAATTTAAAGCCGCGGGTTTCGTCAAATTTATGGGTAGCACGTATTAATCCTAAATTTCCTTCGTTAATTAAATCGCTTAAAGGCAGTCCTTGATTTTGATATTGTTTGGCCACGCTAACCACAAAACGCAAATTGCCTTTTACCATGGCTTCAAGCGCGTCGCTATCGCCCATGCGTATTTTTTTGGCTAATACAGCTTCGTCTTCGGCACTGAGGAGTTCGTTTTTCGAAATCTCACTCATATACTTATCCACCTGGCTATCTCTCTGCGAAATGTTATGGGTAATTTTTAGGGGCCTCATAATGGGTGTTTTTGTTTTCAGGAACTTGTTTCCTACAAACATTTACGCCTAAATCACTGTAAATGTTACACCGCCCCCCACGGAAAACCGTGTATGACTATTGTCATGTTAACTAAAAATAGTGTATAAATAATTGATAGTCAACACTATAAAAACAAGATAAATGCGTGACTTTTGTAACAACCTTACTATTTCTGCTTTGCTATATACACCAACAAAGGTGTTTTGCCCTACGATTAATGACTGAATGAGGCTTATACAAAAAGAAAAGGCGAACCGAAGTTCGCCTTTCATTTTAATAGCTTAAAGTTTGATGATACTACTCAGCAGCTTCAAGCAACGCCTTGCGCGATAACTTGAACTTACCTGTTTTATTATCTATACCAAGTAGTTTAACTTTAATTACTTCGTTCTCTTTCAAAACGCCTTCCATAGTTTCAAGACGTTTGTTGCTTATTTCGGAGATGTGGAGCAAGCCTTGTTTGCCAGGCATAAACTCAACAAACGCACCATAAGGCATAATTGACTTAACGGTTGCTTCGTATACATCACCAATTTCAGGAACAGCCACAATGCCTTTGATACGGCGAACGGCAGCATCAATACCTTCTTTGTTTGGCGAGAAGATCTCGATTTTACCCTGGTTACCAACTTCTTCAATAATGATGGTTGTACCGGTTTCCTTCTGCATTTCCTGGATAACCTTGCCGCCGGGTCCTATGATAGCACCAATGTATTCTTTCTCAATCATGATCTGTTCAACACGTGGTGCATGTGGTTTGTAATCTTCACGTGGAGCAGAAAGGGTTTTGTTCATTTCGCCCAGAATGTGTAAACGTCCACGTTTAGCCTGCTCAAGTGCAGCAGCTAATAGTTCGCGCGAAAGGCCTTTGATTTTAATGTCCATTTGGCAAGCGGTAATACCATCGGCAGTTCCGCATACTTTAAAGTCCATATCACCCAAGTGATCTTCGTCCCCCAGGATATCTGAAAGGATAACATACTTGCCGGTCTCTTCATTGGTGATAAGACCCATTGCAATACCCGAAACCGCTTTCTTAACCTTAACACCGGCATCCATCAAAGCCAGGGTTCCTGCGCAAACAGTTGCCATAGATGATGAACCGTTCGATTCAAGGATATCGGAAACAATACGGATAACGTAAGGAGTATCCTGAGGCATCATTTTCTCCAAAGCACGGTGTGCTAAGTTACCATGGCCTACTTCTCTCCTGCTGGTTCCGCGTGGTGTGCGCGCTTCGCCGGTGCTGAATGGTGGGAAGTTATAGTGTAACAGGAACTTCTTATCGTAATTGAAGATTGCGCCGTCAATTAACTGCGCATCCAACTTAGTGCCTAATGTTACAGTGGTTAATGATTGAGTTTCGCCACGGGTAAACAAAGCCGAACCGTGAGGGCCAGGCAGATAACCCGCTTCGCTCCATATAGCACGAACTTCATCCATCTTACGGCCATCCAGACGTTTGTTTTCCGTCAACATCACCTCGCGCACTGCGTTCTTCTCAACATCGTGCCAGTAAAGGCTCAGTTGGAAGGCGTATGTCTTCTTTTCTTCGTCGGTAAGGGTCGCCATAAACTCGTCTTTGATAGCGCCGAAAAGGTCGCCGCGAAGGTGTTTATCAGCTAATTGTTTTGCGGCTACTTCTTTGCACTTATCAAAGCAGAAAGCATTTAAACGTGCCCGAAGGTCTTCGTTATGTGTTTCGTGCTGGTAAGTTCTTTTTACAGTTTTGCCAGATTCAACTTCAAGTTCCTTTAATACAGCAACTTGTTTCTTAATCATTTCATCAGCAAATATGATGGCTTCAACCATGTCAGCTTCGCTAACTTCAGCCATTTCGCCTTCAACCATAATAATTGATTCAGCCGAAGCTGCAACTATCAGGTCAATTTCAGCTCCGCTGTTTACTTCACTTATAGATGGGTTGATAATCAACTTACCACCAATTTTAGCAACACGAACTTCAGATATAGGACCGTTGAAAGGAATATCAGATACCGCCAATGCCGCAGATGCGCCTAAACAAGCTAATGCATCAGGCATTTCGTTCAAATCGCCTGATATAAGGGTTACCTGAACAACTACGTTTGCATGGTAATCATCCGGGAAAAGTGGACGTAAGGCGCGGTCAATTAAACGGGCAACCAATATTTCATCATCGGTGCTACGGCCTTCGCGTTTAAAGAAGCTACCAGGAATACGGCCAACTGAAGCCATATTTTCGCGGTACTCAATCGTTAAAGGCATAAAGTCAACGCCTTCTTTAGCGTTCTTATCTGCACACACGGTTGCAAGTAACATAGTGTTACCATACTTAATAACGGCAGCGCCATCAGCCTGTTTGGCTAATCTTCCCGTTTCGATCTCAACGATCCTGCCTCCTCCGAGGTCAATGGTCTTTTTAATTACGTTCATCGTTTATAGTTATATAGTTAATTACAATTCAGTTCAAACCTTTATAAATCCTGTATAGCCCCCGCAAGGCTTTATACCGGAAAGGTTTTTTATTCAACATTTAGGTGGGAAGATTGCATCTGTCCCTCCGTGGGACAGTTTGTATTTATCGCCTGAGTCCATCCCAAAACCTACTCAGTCGTTTTCATCCTTTGCTTCGCGTTATGCCCTGATGTAATTGAGGGCTTTTTTTATGGGAGGTCTTGCCGGGCGAAGCAAGTGGAAAGACCTAAAAAAACAAAGGGATGGCAGTTAGCCATCCCTTTACTATGTGTTATTTTCTGATACCTAACTTTTCAATTAAGATACGGTAACCAGCTAAATCCTGTTTCATTAAGTAGTTTAACAGTCTTCTTCTTCTACCAACCAAACGTAGCAACGAACGTGTGTTGCTGTGGTCTTTACGGTTAGTTTCCAGGTGCCCACTCATGTGGTTGATTCTCTCTGTATACAGTGCTATTTGAGCCTCGGTAGAACCTGTGTTTTTTTCAGAACCACCGTAGGTTTTGAATATCGTTTTCTTTACTTCAGATGTAACTTGCATTTCGAACTTTTTTATTTGAGCGTGCAAAGATAACAGGAGTTTTTAAAAATGCAAATGGGGAAGAGAATTTACTACTAAGGCGCGAAGAAACACTAAGACTTAGAGGATTATTGGGTTAACCAAAGTTCAGGACAGTCATTATTCAGACCTCATCCCCTGTTGCCGGGAGAAAAAGGAAACCATGTTGAAAAGGAGTTCAAAAGCATGCAGGGATTGGTCACGATTTCAAGCATAAAAATATTCCGTTTATATTCATAATCAAATCTCTATATGCGAAAACTACCGCTACTACTAATAATTACTGCACTCATGCCCGCCATAATACATGCGCAGGTAGCTAGTTCTATTGCCGATAGCATAAAAATGGCCTCAAAATCTGTTTATAAAAACCTGACTGTAAAGAAATTCTATAAGGTTAATATGACTGCTGATATTTCGAGCAATGGTCCCTCCGTATATAAAATAAACGACAAACCAGTATCAAGGCTAACCTATAACAGGTATTTAAGCTTTTGGGAAAATATGGAAACCTGCAAGCCCTGCGTACTAAAGGCCTATGACGAAAACGATGTATTGTTAAGCGAATCTGTTCAATACACCGATTGCCCAATGGGTTATTACATAACCTATTACTCCAATGGTAAAATAGAAATGACCGGCTATTACAAAGACTACTCCGGTAACGACTGGACCAACATTTATAACAAAGGCTACTGTCGCCAGCATGGCACCTTTACCTATTATGATATCAATGGCCAGGTAATCAAAGTCGAACATTATACCAATGGGGTTTTGGATAACTAAGACTAAGCCTTTAATGATTTAATGATAAGAAATCTGGATAGCGGTTTCTCCAGGGCTAATCATCCCTTTTGTTCTTGCAAAAGAGGATGCTAGTGGGTAGAAAAACTCCTGGCAAGGGTTAGCATTTATCAAAATAAAATCGATAACAGTATATTGGTTATCAATTAATTAATGGCAAAGTATCCAAAAGTGCCAATTATTTTTCCATCTGCCGCAAGCCTTAATTGCGCGCTTGTTACCTGCGCCATTACAGATGCAAACATGTTCCTGAGGTCCCTTTCAAACTAAAAAATCCCCATATTCATTGTATCTCCGCTCCAAAAAATTAGCTTCGCATCCCTGATTTTCTCAAAAAACCTTGAAATTCGGCTTTAAATATGATTTCACCTGCTAAAGAACCTGTCAACAAAATCGAGCTGCATTATTTCTTTGCAGATACCTCGCACAGCATGAATGCGCTTATCCGCAACAAGTGCGAAATTAACCTGCTGGGTATTTTAAAGGAAATATCAACGGTGCTTAATGCCCGCCTGCAAATTGAAACTGAAGCCTACGCCGAAGGCGGTTTAAAAGAGCGCTTTGTATTACGTAGCAAAAGCGAGTTTATCCGTAGCTATGCAGCAGCTGTTTTTCATTATGTATTATCGTTAGAAGTTGATATTGAAAAAACTGTAAGTGAAGAAGATAAAGAAGCAACCCGGTTAAGCATTGACAAACTGCGCCGCGAGTTGAAGGAACATGAAAGAAACGGAACCGGTGCTATTGATAAAGAAAATGCCGCTAACATCTTCCGCAACAACTTAAAAATCATTAAGCTTAAGAGTAACTTTTACCGTCATATCAATAATTGCGAAAAGGTTACCAAACTTTCGGTTCAACAGGTTAATGTTGACAATACTTTAGTAGGTAAACCCAATACTATTATTCGCAAAAAATTCGACACATACCTGTTAGTTGCTGATACCCTTAAACCTGAAACTGACGAAGCCGCTGTAATTGAAATTATATCCCCCGTGCTTAAAGTGGGTAATTATAAGTGGAAAGGCATTTACCATGCTACGGGTAAGATTATCAATTTCCGGATGAATGATGATGGCTTTAAGAACGAAGTGATTAACCAAAACATGCAGTTTAAAAACGGCACCCGCATTGAGTGCGTGATGGAAAGCACCCGTAAAATGAGCGAGTTTGGCGAAGTGGTGGTAACCGGTTATACCGTGCATACCGTTATCAAAAAACTAGACGACCAGGTTGTAACCGAAATGCCCCAGCCACGAACCGTGAAGAAGAAAAAGGTTGTTGAAATGCAGCAGTTAGATTTGTTTGGTAGTTTGTTTTGATAACAAGCTTTCGTGTATCAGTAATACTCAATTACCCTTGTAGTCACTGAGCCTTTTTTACTATTATCAAATGAGGTTGCCTTTATCCAGTTGCCCGTTTTGTCATTTTCGTAAACAACCGCTTTCAACAAAACAACTGCTCCATCGGCTTTAATCCGGTAGGAATCTTCTTCAATTTTAAAGCCGTTGTCATCGTAAGTATCAGTGCGCTTTTGGCCCATGTCGCCACCGCCCACAAAATAATAGGCATCGCTTACATCAACCCGGTTGCCGTGGCTATCAAATTGGGCGCTTACTTTTCGGCTAAGTGTACTATCGGTATTATAAATATCGGTTTCAATTTCGTTGCCCTTTTTATCGTATTTATGAATGTATTTGTTTAACAGGCTTCCATCCTCGTTAATATGGCGTTCTTCTGTTAATCTGCCAAGCGAATCATAATTGTAGTTATAGCTTATCCGCGTTTTTTGCGGCCAGCCGTTATGCCTTTTAAACTGGGTAACACTACATCGGTTGCCTAATCCATCATATTCCGAAACAGAACTCTTCAACCCCTCCGGGGTAAAGTAAATCAGCTTCACCAACTTGCCATTTTTGTCGTAGGTCTTTACCTCCGATCTTCGTTTTCTGCCTTTCCGAAAATCTTCAGTGTAAACTACCCGCTTCTTGGCGTTATGAATATTCTGGACACTTATTCGACGCAACAACGTTGAATCGCCCGGTTTATAGTATAATATTTCAATAATGTCTCCTTGCTCATTAAACCGGCCGGCTGTTTTTCCGTAGGCGTTGCTTATCGGAGTTCCTGTTGCGGTATCAAAATAGACTTTCGTTTCCTGGAACGCGTTTACCTTTCCTTTCATTTGATAGGGATAGGAGTCAATATCATGGCTGCCTTTTTCTTTTGAAAAGGCAAACAACATAAAGGCTACCATTAATAAACCAATTATACGGGGGCAGTTCATAAATTTTCTCCTTGTTTACTAATTGCCCAAACACAAAATATCGGGGCGTTGCAAGCATAATAAAAATAGTACAATACCGAACCTGCAAATAATTAACGTACAAACACGCCGGTGCCATATTTTATGGAATTAAAAACGTTTCGCATCTATCTATAAATCACATTTTATGGCCGAAGTAACAAACCAAAGTAGCAGCGGTAATCGCAAAAGCCGTGGCCACCGAATGCCTAAAGTTGCACCCCGAGTAGATATGACACCTATGGTTGACCTGGGATTTTTGCTAATCACTTTTTTTATGTTGAGCATGAAAATGAGCGTTCCTAAGGCTATGCTTTGGGTAAAGCCAATTGAAGATCCACATCCTCAGGTTGTTTCTGAGTGTTGTGTTTTAACGGTCCTGGTTGATTCCGCGGACCGCGTTTATATCTACGAAGGTGACGATTTTAAAACCCTTACACCATCATCGTTTAATGATAACACCGGCATAATGCACAGCCTTATGCAAAAGGGCAAAAAAGTTAAAACCGAGTGCGGGTTAATGAAAAACGGTAAGCCTCACGAACTTGTTTGCCTTGTTAAGTTGCTTCCCGGTACCCGGTATCAAAACCTAACTGATGTGGTAGATGTAATGAACATAACACAAACGCATTACTCCATACAAGAACCACTCGCAGAAGAAATTACGGCCCTTAAGGCTAAAGAGAAAGAGTTAACACCCTTGTAATAATCTATTATTTCAACTTCTCTATCGCAGCCTTAACAACGTTATCGGTTGGATTAAGAATATAGTAAAAGCCATCCATGCGCCATGTTTGCTTGGCCAAAAAGGCTTTAAGGTTTAGTTTAACCTTATCAGTTATTTTACCCTGCTTAGCTTCGTTAGTTTTAAGCCCTGCCGCAAAAGCGTATTTATAAAAGTCGCTCAGCATTTGGTCAGATACTACATAATCGTTTTTAAACTCCTCCTCGGTCTTAAACTTGCCCAAAATATCACCATGCTGCGATGAGTATTTATATACAAACTCAGGAATAAAAGAGCGCACCGCATAAAAGTATTCGCTTTCACCACTCGTATCCATTGGCACAAAAATATCGGGGCGTATGCCGCCTCCACCGTAAACCCTTTTACCCTTGGATGTTTTATACACAGTTGTGTCAAGGCTGGTTATCGAATCTTCATGCACAAACTCTCCACGGCTATACCGGTCGTAAATTTCGTTATAGTACTGGTCGGCACCTTTATCGTATGGCCGCTGTATGCATCTGCCAGATGGTGTGTAATAACGTGCTATTGTAAGCCTTAGCGCCGAACCATCCTTTAAATCGTATTGCTCCTGCACAAGGCCTTTACCAAACGATGTGCGGCCAATAATAGTCCCCCGGTCCCAATCTTGAATCGCGCCTGACAGGATTTCACTGGCCGATGCCGACCCCTGGTCAATCAAAATACACAAATCGCCTTTTTCGAAAAGGCCGGGTTTACCCGCAAGGTAATCCTGCCTATCGTAAGCTTTACCTTTGGTGTAAACCAATAGCTTCTCGCCCGATATTAATTCATCAGCAATTGAGGTTGCCGCCTGCAAATAGCCGCCGGGGTTACCTCTTAAATCAATAACCAACTTCTTCATGCCTTTATCTTGCAGTTGATGGAGTTTCTCCACAAACTCCTGGTGGGTATTTGCACTAAAGCTTGTTATGCGGATATAGCCAATATCGCTTGTTGCCATATAGGCGGCATCTATACTGTAAAGCGGAATTTTATCGCGGGCAATCTGAAACGCTAAAAGTTTAGGGCTGCCACTGCGCATAACACTTACCCTCACCTTTGTCCCCGCAGGGCCGCGCAGGTGTGACTTAACGGCCGTATCTTTAATTTTAACGCCAGCCACAACGCTATCTTCAATTTTCACAATGCGGTCTCCGGCTTTAAGGCCGGTAAGTTCAGCAGGGCCTCCTGCAATAGCAGTAACAACGGTAATGGTGTCCTGAACAATAAAAAACTCGATACCAATGCCCTCAAAATTCCCTTCCAGAGATTCATTCATTTCTCCTAAATCCTTGGCCGGTATATAAACCGAGTGGGGGTCGAGGTTTGAAAGTATTTTATCAATGCTTTTATCAACCAATTGCGCCCGGTTAATAGTATCTACATACTTAAAGCTGATATAGTTGAGCACATCCTCAATCTTATCGTAATTACGGTTACCCATGGCCTGCTTGCCAATGGTTATGGAGTTAATAACAAACCCCAGCATTACGCCAAAGGCAAGTATCAAAGCATATATAAACGGGGCATAGGGATTTGTGGTTGACGGTTTGCGGATATTTGAATACCCGGGTAATTTCTCTTCGTTATTATCCATTCAGCTAAATTGAGCGGCAAAAATAAAATTAACTTTGTGATTGAGATGTGTTAAGGTGCGAATGTGTTAACGTATTAACGTAATATAGTCGCTAATCAACATTAACACCTTAGCACATTCGCACCTTAATACGTTACCCAATGAAAATTACAGAATCACCGTCCTTATACCGGCAATTGGAGAAAATGAGCACTGGAGAGTTATTGGTGAACATTAACGCCGAGGACCATAAAGTGGCTGGGGCAGTAGAAAAAGCTATTCCACAAATAGAAAAACTAGTGGACGTTATTGCCGATAAAATGCTTGCCGGCGGGCGATTGTTCTACATAGGTGCAGGCACCAGTGGACGATTAGGCATTGTAGATGCCAGCGAATGCCCCCCAACCTATGGCGTACCACAAGGCCAGGTAATAGGTTTGATTGCCGGCGGAGATAGTGCCATTAGAAAGGCGGTTGAATTTGCCGAAGACAATACCGAGCAAGGATGGAAAGATCTGTTGCCTTACGACATTGATATTAAAGATGTGGTAGTAGGCATTGCGGCCTCGGGCGGCACTCCTTATGTAGTTGGTGCCTTAAAAAAATGCCGCGAGCAAGGCATTACTACCGGCTGCATAACATGCAACCCTAATACAGCTGTTGCGCAACAGGCAGATTACCCAGTTGAAGTAATAACCGGCCCCGAATTTGTTACCGGCAGTACCCGAATGAAGGCCGGAACAGCCCAAAAGCTTGTGCTGAATATGATAAGCACAGCAGCCATGATAAAAATTGGTAGGGTGGAAGACAATAAAATGGTGAACATGCAATTAACCAACGATAAGCTGGTAGATCGCGGAACAATTATGATAAACGAAGCCACCGGATTGGGATACGACGACAGCAAAAAGCTACTTTTACAACACGGTAGTGTAAAAAGGGCTTTGGAAAGTTTCGGGCTAATGAAGTGATCTTTTTTACATTTATGCCCATAATTCAACCAACAAGTAGTTAAAGTGCACTTGTGTAAATTAAAGCCCCTATTATTGAGCCGTGCAGGTATAACCCTGTGCTTCGTAGGCTTTAATGGTATTGTTGAGGTCCTTATTGCCATCAGGAAAATCCTTGGTGCAATAAGAGCGGACATCACCACTACCGAAATTACACGTGTAGCATTTCTTGCATGAAGAAAAACTTAAAACAGTAGCACAAAAAATGAAAAAAAGTAACGCTGAACGTTTCATAAGCAGGTTTAATAGCTACAAATTTGAAAGAAAGAATCGTATTTCCAAAATTTATGCAATTAGCATTAAGTCCCTACTTTACGTTGGGCTGGTTATTTTATGCCTGGCGCCCGCTTTTTTAAGTGCTCAAACCGAAACAACAGTTGCAGGAGACCTGATTTACGCAAGAGAAGGTAGCGGCCTTAACGCCGTACTTATGCCCCGTCCTCAGGATAATAATACTGAAATTATTTTCTATCTGCAGGCAGGTACTATGTACGAGAGTGATTCACTAAACGGAGTTACAAGTCTGTTGAATAAGATTTTGAGCGATAAAATTGCGAATGCTATAAAGAACGACAAAAGTGGACTTAATCAACAAAATACAGCCTTCAGTTCCTACTCAAATACCGAACAAACAGTCTTCAAGTTTGTAACAACGAGCCAAAATATGCAAACATGCTTTCAATTGTTTCGCGATTCGGTGCTCTTGAGTAATATTTCAATGGCAGAAGTTGCAAGAGCCCGAAATACCACTTTACAGCAAATTGAAGATGCGAAGCACGACTTGGGTAAGATTTTTGAAGACAAACTTTATAAAGGCCTCTATGTTCAGGATCATTATCGATTTGAAATTCTGGGGAATCCAACCCGGCTAAAAACCTTTGATCGCAACTTAGTTTTAGCTGCATTTAAAAAATATTATGCTGTAAATAACACAGTTATTGCGATTACCGGAAATTTTTCGGCTTTGAGCGCCGAGGCCTCAATGGATGTAGTGTTCAAAGATGTTTTGAAAAATGAGTTTAATCCAGAAACGATAACAAAAATTGTTGACCTAAGGCCAATGACGTACAACACCCAGTTTGTTATTGAGGATACAATAAATAATCCCGAATTTCAGATGTGCTGGCAGTTTCCGGGCACAAACAATAATTTGCACGAAAGTTATTGCGCGTTTCTTCTAAATGCCATGTTAAATGATAAAAATAATTATATACAGGTTAAGGCGGCAAAATTAGGTTGCAAAAAATTTACGGTGCAGTACGAGCCAAACAATTTTAGCGGCGTCATGCGTATTACATTTCAACCTTCCAGGCAAAATATGTTAGCCACGTATCAATTTATAACAAATGAAATGTTGAGGTTGGACAAAACCATGTTAAACGAAGTGATGATAGGTGCAGCAAAAATACAATTCAAAAAAGAATACAACGCCTTGAAGAAAACCAAAGACTATCCAAAATGGATTGTAAAACATTGGGTATTTAACAACGATGCCTATTTTCCCGACATGTGCGATAGCGTTGTGTCTATCGGTGCAAACCGGCTTGAAAAATTCATTAATAATTACTTTACCCAGGCTCCGCATATTACCGGCTTAAAAATTAGTAAAGCCGATCGCAACGCTTTAAAAGTAGATTCCTTTTTCACCGATCTTGACCAAAACGTTGGTAAATATGTATTTACTTACCCCGAGAATATTACTTCGATAGTAGGTAACGATAACAACACAAAACTGCAGAATCTTCTGCAATGGCTGATCCTTAACCCGGATATAAATATTCAGGTTAATGGTTTTAGTGATGAACATGAATACCGTAAGGCCACCGATGAAGATTCAATAATCCAGTTCATGGATTCGATGCCCACGTTTCATAAGGTAACTTCCGAGTTAATAAAACACAAACCAAGCATAAGGCCCGAATTAGCCCGCTCGGCAAAAGTAGTACGCTATTTATACGAGCATGGTATAGTGGCAGAAAGAATAACGGGAACGGCCATGATGTTCAAATCGTCAAATAACCAGGAAGCAGATGATAACAGAAAATGCACCTTTACGCTAAATAAAATACATAAAAGCCCTTCGCTTTTTGAATACCATTATGGCAAAAAGAAGGAATAATTTATGTGGTGTGCAAATGCTTTGCATCAAACCCTTGTAATACTTTCGCATATTAATACACTCATACATTAACGTTATAAAAATGCAATCAAAAACACCCAAAGATTCGACGGTTATTATGACCGAAATAGTACTTCCCAATGATACCAATGCACTAGGTAATTTGCGCGGAGGAAGAATCCTGCATTGGATGGATATAGCATCGGCTATTGCAGCAGGGAAACACTCAAACGCAGTAGTAGTAACCGCTTCGGTTGACAACGTATCATTCGAAAACCCCATTAAAATTGGCGATGTGGTAACCATAACCGCCAATGTTACGCGCGCTTTTAATACATCGATGGAAACGCATATTGAAGTTTGGGCCGAAAATCTGCCATCGCAAACGCGCTATAAATGCAATGAAGCCTATTATACATTTGTTGCACTGGATAGTAATGGTAGGCCCAAAAAGGCCCATGAGTTAGTGCCCGAAACGGATGCCGAAAAAAAGATGTTTGATTCTGCAATGGCGCGAAGAGAATTGCGCTTAGTACTTGCCGGTAAATTAAAAATGGCCGACTCGAAAGAACTGAAAAAAAGCTTCGAAATTAATTAGGTAGGTTTTTGAATCATTCTGTGTCCACGGCGTTTAAGACTGGTTTTTTGTTTAAAGTCGTTTGATACTACGCTCACGTTACCATCTACCTCTAAAACTGCAAGGTCCACACCCTCAATTTTTTCAATACCGTGCTCTCTTACGGCTGCTTTCAACTCATCCATAGTAAAAAGAGCATGGTCGCAATTGGCATGCAACACCTTCCCTTTATAAATAAGCAACACAGCATGCCCTTGAACCAGGTTGCTGAACGCTTTCGATTTTTTTAAGAAAAACTTAAATACATAATTCACAACAAAAAGGCCCGATGCTGCAGCTATGCCCCCGGGAACCGAAGTATCCTGGCCCACCATAGCGTTTTGCACAGCATTACTTATCAGTAAAATAAAAACCAGGTCGATAACCGATAGCTGCGCCAGTTCCTTTTTACCAAATATCCTTATGGCAAATACAATAAACACATAAATAACTATCGACTTGCCACTAATAATAAGTAGTGATAAAATATCCATGCCTTTGTTAGTTAAAATTCTTTAGCCAATAATCCATACATGCCAATCTCCAGACAAGGGCAGCATTTTTACTTTTGCCTTTCTTGTAATCTTCAACAGTTTTACGGGCTACGCCCTCGTTTATCCAACCCATTTTTTTGTAATCAATATCCAGCAAAAACTTAAGCGGGCCATTTAACCATTCAACTTCGCCGGGAGTAACAAAGCCTTTTTTGTCCTTGCGGACATAAACAGCTTCGGGCAAAATATCTTTTACCGATTCGCGCAAAATATATTTTGTTTCGGCTCGTGGGCTAATCCGGTCTTCATCGGTTAAGCTAAAAGCAAACTCAATTAATTGATGATTCAAAAACGGCACACGCGACTCAATCGAATACTGCATCGATTTTCTATCTTCAAAATAAAGAATTGGCTGTAAAGTGGTATTAAATATAAGGTGATACAAAAAGTTATCCAGCTTACTTCCCGGTTTCTTCTCTACGTGTATACTCATTTCATCCTGAAGCAGAGATTTATACTTCCCATATTCCAATCCCAGCATCATGTTTTCATCGCCAAAGGCACTGGCTATACCTTTACTTAAAAAATCAAGCTTTTTCGCTCCGCTAAAATGTTCACGGCTGGCAACCCCGTTTAAAAGACCCTGCGCCTGTCCAAATTTGCCTTTACTAATCTGTGAACCAAGTATGCGGTAGATAGAGTGCAAATAACCGCCAAGGTATTCATCGGCACCCTGGCCATCGTTAACCACGGTAACACCGTTTTGCTTAGCCAATCGCATAACAAAAAAACCTGCAAGATGGCTTGAACCCCAAATAGGCACATCGCTTTGGTAGGCGGCATCATGCCACAAGTCGGTCACATCATTAGCCCTTGGCTCGTAATAATACGGCACAACGTTGGGGTATTTCTTCACAACCTCTTTTACAAAAGGCCGTTCGTCAACTTTACCGGCGCCTTCAAAGTAAATAGTAAAGCTCTTAATTTTTGTTTCAGGATAAAGCGTGCAAAATGCTGAAGCTATAGCCGAGCTATCTAAGCCACCACTTAAACAAATACCATTTGCCACATCACTACGCGAATGCAGTTTTACAGAATCAAGAAACAGCGAGCGGAAAATTTCTTTCTTCTCATCCCAGCTATAATTGCTCTTCTTAATTTTATTCAAATCAATATCCCAGTATTGGCTGATAGTAATCTTGTTGTTTTGCCACACCAGGTTATGTGCAGCAGGTAAGGTCTTTAAATGCCGGTAAACCGTTTGTTCTTCATTCTCAACCCAACCAAAAGCCAGTCCACGGTTAAGCTGTGCTGTGTTCAGTTCGAAATTAAAACCAGGAATAAGCTTCAGCGCTTTAACTTCGCTTGCAAACCACATCCCCTCCCCTATCTGGTAATAGTAAAAGGGTTTTATGCCAAAACGGTCGCGGCTGCAAAAAAGTTTTTGGGTGCGTTTATCCCACAAAGCAAAACTCCACATGCCAATAAAACGATCAACACAGCTTTCACCCCATTCCTTGTAGGCAGCACATAGCACCTCGGTATCAGATGATGTTCTAAACTGGTGCCCCGCCTGCTTTAACGTCTCCTTTAACTCTATGTAATTATAAATCTCGCCGTTAAAAACAATCACCAAATCATCGTAATGAAATGGCTGGTTGGCTTCTTCCGACAGGTCGATAATTTTTAAGCGGTTGTGGCCTAAACAAATCTGGTTTTCAATAAAAAACGACGATGCCTCAGGCCCTCGATGATTGATGGACTTGAGCATTCGCCCAATTAACCCTGCTTTTTCATCAGTAGATGAACGCCCGTCTACCATTCCGGCTATACCACACATGCATACTGTTTAAGATGATACAAGAATAATAATATTGGCAAAGAAGTGCCTTTAAAATAAAGATTTAGCCGTATTTTGAGCCCGTTAAAATGAACAGCCCCATAAACATTTACATATCGCCCGATACGGCTTTTCAAAACCTGATAAAGCATACCCTACAAACTGTTTTTTTTAATAAAGGGCTTCAATGTTTGTTTACAGCTACCAGAGACGACGCCCTGTTAACCGTTGGTTACGCCGAGCAAAACGACCTTGTAATTTCTGAACGGTTTCATCAACTGCTCAGTCAAAACATTTTCAGCCATACTCAACAACTTACCGAGAACGGAAATATTGTGAATAAGTTTGGCAACACCGACTTTATTAGCACAATTTCATATTTGGTTAACTCTTTTCAGGAATATTACGATAACGACCCCGACCAATACGGGCGTTTTAAGTATACCAATAGCCTGCAACACAAGCTTAACAGCATCGAAAACAACACGGTTCAACAAATTATTGACCATTTGTTTATCAGCCATCCAAAACTTCAAGGTTTAACCACTATGCAACGGAAGTCAAGGGTATTTTTGACGCACGATATTGATTCAGTTTACGGCTCGGTGAAAGAGGATGGTCGTTACTCGTTAGACAATATGTTACCCGGGCAAATAACAAGGCTAATCTATAATGCAACCATAGGCACCCCCGACTGGCTGAACATGGATAAGATTATGAAGGTTGAAGATGAGTTTGGCTTTAAGTCCACCTTCTACTGGTTGCTGGTTAAAAACAAGCAAAACAGCGATTACGATTTTCATTCGCCGACAATTACCAAAGTATTTAATGAGGTAAAAAGCAAGGGCTGGGAATGCGGCATACACAAAAGCTTGGGCGATAGCAGCTTTACCGATGAGATTAAAACCTACGGAAGCCAGCCACAGGGTAACCGCTTTCACTTTCTTAAATTTACTTTGTCCGGTGGATATGATTTGATTGAACAACACGGTTTAAAGCTTGATACATCGCTTGGTTTTAGCCCGGCTTTTGGTTTGCGCAATTCATTCGGACAGCCGTTTGTACCTTTCAACCTTAAAGAAAACCGGCCATATCATTTTGTTGAAGCACCGCAAATGATGATGGACCGCACTTTCTTTAATTTAAACATGCCGGTGGGCGAAGCCAAAAAGAAGTTGTTTGATTTCGTTGAAAAAAATAAATACAATTGTGTGTTTACCATAAACTGGCACAACAACTTTTTTACCGAATTAAAATACAAAGGCTACCTGCAGCTTTATCGTGATATACTTACAGGCTTTAAAGAGATGGGCATTGAAGGAATAACCCAAAGCCAGATTATTGATGAATATTATAAACCAATGGCACTAGCATCCTGAATAAATGAATACTGAAGCGAAGAAGATACTACTACTGGATGCAGCGAACCAAAATACTCTGGCCATTTTAAGGCATTTGGGGAAAAAGGGTTATACCATCGATTTATGCAGCCACCAAAAGGCTTGCCTATCGATGTTTTCAAAGTATGCCGAAAAAAAGTTCATTATCAGGGAACCGGCAAAAGATGAGGCTGGGTTTATTGAGGACCTTATAAAAATTCTCTCTACTGAGAAATATCACCTTGTAATGCCGGTCGGTTTTAAATCGTACCGGGCCTGCGCGCGCCACCAGGATTTGATAAAAAAATACACCAACCTCATTATTACCTCTAACGAGAATATTGAACTGGCTGCTGATAAAAGAAGAACCAACGAGTTTGCAGAAAAGATTGGCGTACCGGTGCCAAAAACATTTGTGCCTTTATCTGCACAGGAAGTTGAAGGGCTACAACTATCGTTTCCTTGCGTGGTAAAAGCGCCTTTTGAATCGGGCAAAAACATTGTTGAGTATGCGCAGAACCGTGAAGAGCTTTTAAGCAAGTTCAACGCCATGGTGGCCAAAAACAATTTCAAATCGCCCGATCTGCCCATAGTGCAGGAATATATAGTTGGCGGTGGCTACGGCTTTTTTGCTTATTACGATAACGGTGTTTGTAAAAGAAGTTTCAGCCATCATCGCATTCGGGAGTACCCGGTTACCGGTGGTGCGAGTGTTTGCGCCGAATCGTTCAGAGACCCGAAGCTTACTGAGTACGGTAGAAAAATGCTGGATGCTTTAAAGTGGAATGGTGTTGCTATGGTTGAGTTTAAGCAGGATAATAACGACGGCATTTACAAGCTGATGGAGATAAACCCCAAGTTTTGGGGCTCGCTTGAGCTGGCACTTACATCAGGTGTTGAGTTTGACCAAATGCTTGTTGATAAGGCTGATGGCAAAGAGATTGCTACATCAGATGAGTTTGCAGATGTAACTTTTCAGTGGGTATTGAATGGCGAACTTTTTCATGGCCTGGAGCGCCCATTGGCCATACCGAAAATTATAAGCACCCTGTTTTATTCGAAAAAAGATATTCGCTTTTTTGACCCGATGCCTAATTTGTATCAACTGGCTTACATATTTGTGCATTACTACAAAAAACTGAAGGGCTGAAATGTTTGCCATAGATTTTCACACCCATACCCATCAATCCTACGACTCGATGATGCGGCCTGAAAAAATATTGCGACTGGCAAAAGCGCAGGGTTTAAACGGCATTGTTATATCAGACCACGATACTATTAAAGGCGGGATGGAATGTGCGGCGCTTAACAAGAATGAAAATTTTAAAGTTTACATAGCAAGTGAAGTAAAAACAAGTGTAGGCGATATAACCGGTATTAATTTAAAGGAGGAAATTACAGCTACTAACTTTACTGAGGTAGTTCAGCAAATAAAAAACCAGGGCGGATTGGTTTTACTGGTGCACCCCTATCATCACCACAAGTTGGATGAAATAAATTTTGATGCCATTGATTTAGTCGAAGGTTATAATGGCCGCGATTTCCCTACTAACAACGCCAAAGCAGTTGAACTGGCAAAAAAATATAACAAGCCTATTGTAGCAGGTAGCGATGCCCACGTTTACAGCGAAGTAGCCAACTGCCGTACTTTTTATAACGACTTAAGCGATTTGACGAAACCGGTAAGCATTGAAGGAAACCGCAACTCCGTGTTTGCTGAGCCTGCGAGCCAATTCATTAAAGCCTACAAACGGAAAGACGCAAGCCTAATGTTTAAGTGGGCTAAGTGGGTGCCGAAGTATTTGGTGAGGAGGATGAAGTAAGTACAATTCAATGAGTGCTTTCAAACCGTATAATAGCCAGTTTTGAATAAATGTTTTCTTCATCAGCCGATTGCGAATTATCTACTATAGGGATAGTTACATTGCCCCTCGCATCTATTGTCGCATGCCTGGGATGGGCAGTTACCCACAATGCAAACTCCTGCAGGTTTTCGCGTGTTAAACGGCCGTTAGGTGTTATGGTGGCTAATACTAAAGCCCGTTTTGAAGGGTCTTTAAGATTGATTACTCCTTTATGAAAAGGCTTTACCTGCTTTAGCTCTCTAGGTGATGAAAGCGTTATGTTTTCAGGGGCATCGATATACGCGGCATAAAAATTATCGTTGCGCACCACTCTCACAAAAGAGCCTTCGGCTTTACCTTGTGGCACTTCATCATCTAAACCCAAATAGCGTGGTATAGCGTGCTGCCACGCAACTACGCCATCACTGGTTATGCGCACCGCCACAATTTCCCGGATATCCTGCATAGTACGTGTATTACCCTTTGCGTCAGGCTGGGTAGTGGTCCAGGTAAAATGTTCAAACGTTAGAAACGCGTCTCCATTATTTCCTTCCAAAAAAGGCATGAGGTGATATTCGTGAGTTGGCTTATTGCCAAATAAGATAGTTTCATAAGGCTTGTCCGAAATCGAATAGAGCAAATCATGATTAAATGCCTGCCTTTTATTGACTGTTACCTGCCCATTGAAAGTAGCGCGTAAATATCGAGTTCCTTGTGGCAATATTTCGCCCGACACCGAATAAAAACCAGCGCAAACAATCTCGCTTTTATCGGAATGCACAGATGTAAAAGAAATATTGTCATTGTCATCCAGTTTTAGCTCGGCAGCATTAGTTGCTCCTTTGGGTAGCAAAAAAAGATAGTTGCCAATGTAACCTTCGTTTGCATTTCGCTTGCAGTCTGTAAAAAAAATGTTTATGCATAAATTCCCTGCCGTATCGCATACCATACCGGTCATTCTTTTGCCGGTTGTTCCGCTAAACACATTGCCCACGTTTGTTTTTGCCTCCCACACCTGCTTAGTTGTGCTACCCGAAACTACGTCGAACGGAAAACCATCTGTGCTTCCATCAAACGGCATATTGGTGTGCGCATTATCGCGCACCGGCTCAAAACTTGAATTGTATAACCGGTAATCACAACCCTTCGCATTGCCATGCATCAAAACAAAATAAGCACTCCCCTCCGGCTTTAAAAAGTCGGAAGTAAAATCTGCATCTTTGGCAAAGGCGTCCTCTGCAATTACTTTTGGATCGCCTTTGTATTCGAGGGTACTTCTATCCAACTCTTGCACCAACAAGGTAATTTTCTTTTGTTTAAGCATATAGTGTTTTACACTCATCCACAAGCGACCGTTTGATAAAAAAAAGTGTGGGGAAAACCGCATCTTTTCCATTCCATCAATAGGCACTACTTCCTTATATGCAATAGATTTCCCTTTTAAATCAAGTTTAGTAAGGGCAAACATAGATGCACCATGAGCGATTTGAATGCGCTGGTATATACCGGTTTCATCCTGGCCAATAAGGCCTTCTTTCCGGTCCATGCTTATGGGCTTGTCTAAATTCGTAATGCTTAATGAAACAGTTTGAGCACTCAGATTTATTTGAACCCCTATTAATGCGGCCAACAGAAGTTTCGTAATTCGTAAACCTTTAAACATCGTAGTTATTTGCACTTTGGTATAGGCATTAAATTTAGGTATTAATATTAAACCGATTATGCCAATAACTTATACAATCCATTTAAAAGCCAATCCCACCGCAGCACTAACACCAATCCACAAAATCATATTCGCATTAAATTTCCTCATGGCAATAATGGATATGATAATCCATATTAACGCAGGCCAGTTTAAACTATGCAATGAAACATCAGATGTAAACAAAACCGCTTTTGCAGTAAAAATCGCGAGATTGGCAACCACACCCACTACTGCCGCCGTTACAAAACTTAAAGCAAGTTTTATGTTTTTATTATCCTGAGTGCGTTCAACAATAGGTGCGCCGAGAAGTATAAAAACAAACGATGGAAAGAAAGTAAAATAAGTGCTTGCAATTAAACCAATAGAAGCTGCAATTATTGAATTATCAAAATGATGATAGGCGCCCATAAAACCCGCAAAAGGCAAAACCATCAATAAGGGGCCCGGTGTTGTTTCGCCAAGTGCTAAGCCATCCACCATTTGCAATTGGGTAAGCCAGTGCAATTTTTCGACAGCATATTGGGCAACATAGGTCAATACAGAATATGCACCTCCAAATGTAAATAAAGCTGCTTGTGTAAAGAACAATGAAAGCTTACTCCAGAACTCAAAATCGGAGGTTAAATAGTAAAACAAGGCAAACGGAATACTCCAGAGCAACAAAAACACCGTGGCTTTTATTCCAAGCCATTTCCAATTTAAATTTCGGACTGAGTTCGATTTTCTATTAATAAAGTAGCCATCCTCATCAGCATCGTTAACCGAAGAATCTGCATTTATAGCATCAGATTCTTTCATAAACACTTTTACATAAACAACGCCTATGATAATTGCTGCAAGCATTACCAGTGTATATGGTATTTTGAAAACAAGTAATGCTACTAACGAACCTAACGCAAGAGTTAAATCAATCTTTCGTTTCAAAGCCCGCTCACCTATTTTCCATACGGCCAAAAACACAATGGCCACAACAGCTGGTTTAATACCATAAAAAATGCCGGCTACAACCGCTGTGCTACCATAGGTAACATACACAATGCACAAACCCAACAAAATAAATACAGAAGGAAGAATAAACAGCAGCCCGGCTACAATGCCACCTAATGTGCCATGCATTAACCAACCGGTGTAAGTAGCCAGCTGCTGAGCTTCGGGCCCTGGCAACAGCATGCAGTAATTAAGGGCATGCAAAAAAACAGATTCGCTAATCCATTTCTTTTTTTCGACCAGGTATTGGTGCATGATGGCAATTTGCCCCGCGGGCCCGCCAAAGCTTATAAAACCCAGTTTCAGCCAAAAAAGAAAGGCTTCTTTAAATGAAATTTTGTTCACGCAAAAAATTTGTCACTGAATGAAGCGCAATATACTTGTTCCGCTATTCCTTATCGCTAAATGGCCCTCTCCAAATATTAACAATTCATTAGTGTTACTTTTGAATGTAGTTTGCATTTAATTTAGCAACTTGTTTCCTACATCTAAATCATTATGATGAAAAAACTATTCTTCTTCCCGCTTGTATTTATGGCTATAGGGCTTTTCGCACAGGAACTTGAGCCCACTACAACCGAGGCTGTATTAAAGGTACTTGTTGAAAATGATAAAAAGAAACCGCAGACCGGCCAGGTGGTAACATTCACTTCATTAAAAGATGGAAAGAAGTTTAGCGGCACTACCGGTGCCAACGGTAAATTCTCGATGCTAATACCCACAGCGCAAAAATATACCGTGGAGTATAAACTTTTCACCACCACATATAACGACCTTGTGCTTAAAATGCCTTTTGCCGAAGACCCCTATACTTACGAGTACACTATAACCGCAACACTACCTAAAAAATTTACACTCGATAATGTTTTCTTCGATTCGGGAAAATCTACATTACGCACCGAGTCAGGTAAAGAGTTGGACCAACTGGCCGAATTTATGAGCCTGAAAAAATCGGTGGTAATTGAAATTGCAGGCCATACAGATAATGTTGGCACGCCTGAAGCTAACCTAAAACTATCGCAAGACCGGGCAAATGCGGTGAAGCAATACCTGGTAAAAAAAGGCATAACACCCGAAAGAGTAAAGCCAAAAGGGTATGGCGACACTCAACCAATTGCCGATAACGGCTTAGAATCAGGAAAACAAAAGAACCGCAGAACTGAGGTGCACATTGTTTCTGAATAGAGTTAGGATGCTAAGCTAAAACCCCATTCATTGCCTCAACACTTGCGGCAATATAGTTTGCAGTTTCCTCAGCCTGCACCCTTATTTCGCGTATGGCTGTTGTTTCCCATTCCTTAGCCTTACGAAGCGGGCCAATTGCAAAAGCATTTTCCAAAACTTCGCCATTGCCTTTAATTATTTCGCCACGCTCACCGGTTTCAATGCCCAGTTTAAGCTCATCCTGTTTCATCCAGCCTTTGGCAAGCAAATTTTTAATCAATGTATTACCACCTTTAAAATAATCGCCCGCCGGGCCGGTACAATTAATAACCCGCTGCACAGTAACTGCCTGCTCTTGGCTTTGGCCTTTAGCTACGAATTTAAAAATCACATTGTGCCCGTGCACTTCAATTCCTTTTGAGGTGCCCGAAAAAATTTGAAGTTGCCCAGTTCCCATCAATTCACGAATTGCCTTGGCAGATGCAAGGGGCATGCGATGGCGGTGTATTTCCCAAAAAGTGCGCAGGCGTTTTAAAAAGAATCTCTTCGCATCAATACCCAACAACTTCCACATGCCTGCAATGTTGCCCCGAATGGCATCCATGGTGTTTTGCCATGGTATATTTTGTTGTGTAGCCTGGGTTACCTGGTTTCTTAATTCAGAAAAAATACCAGCCAGTTGTTTCTGTTCTTTATTAAATGGAATAACATAATGCTGCGGAACATCTACGTGCGGCAAAGGCAGGTAGCCATTGCGCGAAAAGCAAAATATTTTGCCTTTATGTCCGCGCTTTTGTAGGCTTACCACGTGGTCTACCATGGTTAGGCCCGTGCCTACAACCAAAATATCTTCCTCATTTTTTATTCTATCAAGTGGATTGATTGCCCATGGGTTATTAACGTAATGGCCATTTAACTTTGCAATTTCGCCCTGGTTAAACACATCAACAGGGGCTTCGTTGCCGGTAGCGAAAATTAAGTAATTAGCTTCCAGTAGTTTACCGCTTTTTAGTCCAATTTGGTATGAACCTAGTTCAGCATCAAAATTTATGTGTTGGGCTTCATCAATAATAGTTTCGAAACGTATGCCTTGGGACAGTTTTACGTGATTAGCAATTTGTTCGGTCAAATAATCGCCGTACCATCTTCTCGATACAAAACTATCTTTAGTAATCTCGGTTTCAGAAGTCGCTTGTTTATTGATTTTCAACCAATCAAAAAAATCGTTGGGCAAATAGCTATATGCGCTCATTCTTCCCGCTTGTACGTTTAAAGGCTCGTACTCCAGTTGGCTGGAATAAGCGTTACCCCGATAAGTAGCCGCACTTCGTTTTTCAATTAATTGAATGTGCGCCGGTAATTTTAACGTTCGCAATAAATTAAGTGCGGTTAAAGTACCGCTGGCTCCTCCACCTATAATAGCTATTGAAATATCCTTATTCATGCAAAAATGTAACGTTGTTTAGGCTGTTAATGTTTTGTTTTCTACGGCAAATAAAATACTTTGTCTATAAACTTAGTAGATTATTAACAAAAAAATTTAGTTTACATTTAACCAAAGTTTTACAGGAACCCGACTTATGCTGACGAAAAAAGCCAAATACGCAATTAAAGCCATGATATATCTCTCCAAAAAAAAGAAGGGGGAGCACGCTTTAATAAGTGAAATATCGGAGAGCGAGCATATACCCAAAAAGTTTTTAGAAGCCATTTTGCTCGACCTGCGCAAAGCAGGTTACCTGGGTAGCAAAAAAGGAAAAGGTGGTGGTTATTACCTGATTAAACCCGCCGAAGAGGTTAACATGGCCGATGTGCTACGCCTTTTTGAAGGAGCGATAGCATTGGTGCCCTGCGTGGCGCATAAATATTACGAGCGTTGCGAGGAATGTGTGGATGAGGAAACCTGCCCTATACGCGAAGTGTTTAGAATAGTACGCGAGCACACCGTTAACATTTTGAAAGAAAACAACTTTGCCGAGGTAATAAGCAAAGAGAAGAGGTTGAAGAAGGCGAAGAAATAACTCCTTTTTTCCACCCGGATAATTCGTTTCACTCCAATAATTCAGCAAAATCAGGGCAATCTATTATGATTAACTATCTACTAACGCCTTTTCTAACGCTGGCTTCATTTTGCGCATACTGCCAGAGTTTTGAAGGGATATTGAAATATAAAATGACCATTGAAACCG
>CAIOTH010000135.1 GCA_903861145.1 uncultured Bacteroidota bacterium
GGGCCGGTTATACCCAACCACATGGGCACCCCCGATGCCGCTGCTGCCGTACTGCCCAATGGCAAAGTACTTTGTGCCGTAGCACCGGTGCCTACCGGACCGCAGTTGGATAGTTTGTTTCAACCCTACATGTATTTTTACCTGTATGATTATACTACCGATAGCTTTACACAAATACCTGCACCGGGTGGCGGCTGGGTTATTAACCAGCCTAGTTGCAGCGGCATTATGCTAAACCTGCCCGATGGCACTGTGCTGTTTGGCGTTGAGGGCAGCAACCAATACTACATTTACACGCCCGATGGGGCACCGTTGGCGAGTGGTAAGCCAACGATTGATGCGATAGTGGAAAAAGAGATGCTGGAATTTGAAGCCAACGGTTGCCCTTATATGATTACCGGTACACTCTTCAATGGTATATCGCAAGGGTCGGCGTATGGAGATGATTGGCAGATGGCTACCAACTATCCGGTCATCCGTTTAATAGCCAATGGGCAAACGTGGTTCGCACCTACCTATAACTGGAACCGCACCGGTATACAAACCGGTAACCTACCAGACACCGCTTATTTTATAGTGCCAGCAAATATACAAGGGGGTCCCCACTTTGAGCTTGTATTAAGTGCCAATGGAATAAGTAGTGATACTTTCAATTTTATGGCCGATCCCGGCTGCGGCGAAGGTATTGCACCGCTAAGCAAAACCGCCCTCGAAATTTCACCAAACCCATCAACCGGAGCGTTTGTGGTGCAGTTGCCGGTTAATGTAAGCAACACCAGTGCGGAGGTTTACAACACCCTTGGCCAAAAAGTTTGGCAGCAAACTTTAAGCACCTCGCAAAACACGCTTAACCTAAGCACACAGGCCACCGGTGTTTACTTTGTGCAAATACAAACCGAAACCGGTGTTGTAAGCGGTAAGGTGATGGTGGTGAGATGAGTGTGTTAACGTGCGAAGGTGTTAACGTAATAACAGCCCTTGTTTTGCATCGGCGTTAATCAATGTTATCATCCACCTATCCCCACCCTGCGGATAAATAAATTGAACTTTTTTGGCACCTATACACAGGGTGGGCATAAATGCTGCAATAGGCAAACTATTTTAGGCAACTAAAAATATGTTGCATGAATACCGAAACAACTATCACCACAAAGCCCACGCCTTTAAGCCAATTGCTTGATGAGTATTATGCAATGAGCCGTGCTATTATAGCAAGGGCGCGTGAAATGGATAGAGCCGTATCGGCAAGCGAGCAGAAACAGTTGCAGGCGCTTGCACGGACTATCAAAACGTTAAGCTCGACTTTTAACCCAGAAGAGGCCAAAGACACCTTATATGTTATAAGGCCGAAATTGAGAGACAAAAGCGAGTAAAAAGTTGACAAATAGTTAACACTTTCAGCAAATTTAAAAGCTATGATTTTAGATGAAAAAGGTGAGCAGGACGAAAGCCCAATCACCGGTAGAAACAAAACGTGGGAAGAAAACCACACCGCCATTATTAAGGCCATTGACAAGCTAATATTTAAAAACGAGCGCCTGTGTAGCGTAACAGAAATAG
Source organism: uncultured Bacteroidota bacterium (assembly GCA_903861145.1). Taxonomy (GTDB): domain Bacteria; phylum Bacteroidota; class Bacteroidia; order Chitinophagales; family LD1; genus Bog-950. Next base: position 1,561 of record CAIOTH010000135.1, read on the forward strand.
CCGACTTTACCGGTTTAAGTCGCAATACGGTTTACAAGCATTTAGGCAGTTTTGAAGATGGTAAGTTGATGATTGAAAATGTGGAGCAGTGCAAATTTCTTTCGAGTAAGGTATTGGCTAAGGTAATGGAGCTGGCTGTGGGCGGCGACCTTAGAGCGTGCAGGCTGGCGCTGCAAATTGTGGGTGTGCTTGGCACATCAAAACAGAAAAAGCAATAACGAATATTGAATACTGAATAACGGATAATGAGGTTGTATAAGGCACTTCGTTATTCGATGTTTGGTGTTTGAGCTTTGGGTAAGTACCTAAAGCATTAACATACACGCATGGCAATTGTAGACTTTACTGATATTTGTGAAACTGATTTTACGGATGTATTTTTTGCTGTCGAAAACGCTCGAACCCGCTACGTAGTAGTATACGGCGGCGCGGCCTCGGGTAAAAGTTATGCGGTGCACCAGCTAGAGCTGATGAACATTATGCAACCCGGCACCGGCGATACACTTTTCATCCGCAAGCACGGGGCTGATATCAGGCAGAGTTGTTACAAGCTATTACAAACGCTTATATCCGGTTGGAAAATACAACCCTTGTTCAATACCTGGTATAGTAACGACCAGCGGCAAATTACCAATAAGGGCACCGGTCGCAGTATAATATTTAGAGGTATTGACGACCCCGAAAAACTAAAAAGCATTGTAAACATTAAGCGCATTGTAATTGAAGAAGCCAACCAGCTAACCTTCGAAGATTTTTTGGAGTTGAACCGGCGGGCGCGGGGGTTACCCGATATTCAAATCATTTTTATACTGAACCCGGTTAGCGAAAACCACTGGATAAAAACCAACTTTTGCGATGATACCAGTCCGTATAACAACGATACTACGGTGTTGCGTTTTACCTACAACAACAACCGCAACCACACCGGTGCCTCGTTTTTAACACCGGTCGATATTAAGGAGTTGGAGCGCCTTAAAACCATTGATGAAAACCAATACCGCATTTACGTGTTGGCCGAGTGGGGCGTTGATAACCACGAGGGCAAATTTTGCTGGGCCTTTAACCTTAGCCAGGTGCAGCCCACCACCTACAATCCTGAGCTTATACTATGGGCCAGCTTTGATTTTAACGTTAACCCTTTAACCTGCACTGTGGCGCAAATACTGCCCGAGGTACAAACCATACGCGCCATTGAGTGCATTAAATTACAAAACAGCGATATATGGAAAATGTGCGAGCAACTGGCCGCCGCCTATCCCAACGCCCTATGGCACGTAACCGGCGACGCCACCGGTTATAGCCGCAGCGCGGTTATGCAAGACAACATGAATTTTTACCTCATCATCCGCAACAAGCTGCAACTAACCAACCACCAAATACTAACCCCGCCCAGCAACCCGCGTATTGACGAGAACCGCATTATAGTAAACGCCACCCACCGCAACTGGACCGTGCAAATAGACCCCACCCGCTGCAAACCCCTTATTTACGACCTCACCTACGTTGAAGTAAACAACCAGGGCCACCTATTAAAAGACCGCACCACCCCCAGCCGCCAGGCCGATTTTCTCGACACGTGGCGGTATTTAATCAACACCGCCGTGCGGCCGCATTTTGAATTTTGAAACCTCGATACAATAGCACGCTGATTTATTATGATGATTATGATTTAAACCATTTATAACTTTTGTATTTCGCTTTGCGTGCTTTGCGCCCTTTGCGGTAAAAATGTATTGGGGTTGCCTACGGCCCGGGCTATCCGGTCGCAGGAGCTCCCTACTATCCCTAACCCGCGGCCAACATAAAGCCTAGCTGCAATAGCCAGGTAAACGTTGTTTGACATATTGTATGGTATTAAAAAACAGCAGCCATTGCGCCCTGATGATTATTAGGGCGTGATGGCGCTGGTTTTTAGTTAGGAGCAAAAGGCGCTTAGGCATTGACCGTTTTGGCATCACGTTACTCTTTTTTATAAGATACTTATTGTAGGTTGCTTTTAAGTCACGTTAAATACACTTTTGATGTATGTCTGATAAGCTACTCAAAAGTTTCGGTGCCCATCTTAAAGCGTTGAGGCTTAAACAGAATTTGAGCCAAGCTGAACTAGCCCACAAAGGCGACTTCGACAGAAACTACATAGGCATGGTTGAAAGAGGTGAAAGAAATCCCTCGCTTAAAAACCTTGCACGACTTGCAGAATCATTAGGTATTGATCTTCCCACACTCCTAAAATTCTGATTGCAGAATGACAAGGAGCTATTACTCAAACTCGATTGCCGCTTTCCTTAAAGATGATGAAACAGCCATTTTTGGACATCTCAGCAAACACCATAACCACGATTTGGAAGCGTTACAAAAAAACGCCTGGACTAAGCAAATCAAAATACTAAAAGAAGCATTAAAGAGCTTTGACAACGGCCAAATTTATTTTGAGTTTTCGATACCACGAATGGGTAAAAGGGTCGACAACGTTTTAATCATTAACGATCTGATTTTTGTTATTGAATTCAAAGTTGGTGATACGGAATATCAAAAGCATTCGATAGAACAGGTTGTGGACTACTGCTTAGATTTAAAGAATTTTCATGAGGGCAGCCATCATGCAAAACTAATTCCACTGTTAGTTTCAACTAGAGCGGCGGCAGTTGCAAATGTTTTTGAGGTTAAGGATAATCTATTTGAGCCCCTAAGAGCCAATGAAAGTAATTTAAGCGAGGCGATTTCCTTGGCACTTAAACAAAGCAATGGACAAGCAATTAATGCAAGCGAATGGGAAAGCTCGGTTTACAAACCTACACCAACCATAATTGAAGCTGCGCAGGCATTATATAAAGGTCATAATGTACAAGAAATATCGAGACACGATGCTGGTGCTATTAACCTTTCAAGTACCACCGATTGCATAACGCGCATTATCGAAACTGCTAAAGCCGAAAGCAAGAAGTCTATTTGTTTTTTAACCGGAGTTCCCGGAGCTGGCAAAACTTTAGCAGGCCTAAACATTGCCAATCTGCGCCAAAAAGCGCATGAAGATGAACATGCCGTTTTTTTATCAGGGAACGGTCCGTTGGTTGAAGTTTTAAGAGAAGCTTTAACCCGCGACAAGGTAGAAATTGCCAAAGCTAACGGGGAAAAACTAACGCGAAGAAATGCCGAGGATGCCACCCATCAGTTTATCCAAAACATCCATCACTTTAGAGATGAGTACCTTGGAACGAATATTCGCCCAGATGAAAAAGTCGTTGTGTTTGATGAAGCGCAAAGAGCTTGGGAAAAGGAACAAGTAAGCTCCTTTATGAAAAGAAAAAGAGGGATTGATGATTTTGATATGTCTGAGCCGGAGTTTTTAATAAGCGTGATGAACCGGCACACAGATTGGTGCACTATAGTATGCTTAATTGGTGGTGGCCAAGAAATCAATACAGGAGAAGCTGGAATTTCGGAATGGTTATTGGCCTTGAAAAACAAATACCCAGATTGGGATATTCATTACTCAAGCCTTATTCTAACCGACGACAATTATTTATCAGATGAATCCTTAAGGGATTGGCTTAAAGAAACAGCCACAGCTGAAAGCAATTTACATTTAGCTGTTTCCGTTAGGTCTTTTCGTTCTGAAAAGGTTTCTGAATTGATGCATGCAATTTTGGATGGTAACAATTCAAGATCAAGCCAATTGCTTTCCGAAATCAAATCCGACTTCCCCATATTCCTAACCCGTGATTTAGATGCCGCTAAGAATTGGTTAAGGCGCAAAGCAAAAGGTACAGAAAGGATTGGATTAGTTGCAAGCTCAGGCGGTTTAAGGCTTCGTCCTTCGGGCATTGACGTTAAGAATGAAATTTCAGCGCCCAACTGGTTTTTGAATGATGAAGACGATGTTCGCTCGTCCTATTATTTGGAGGATGTTGCTACTGAGTTTGATATTCAAGGATTGGAAATTGATTGGGTTTGTTTAGCCTGGGACATCAATTTCTATTTCAATAATGGGCAGTGGAAGTATCAAAGTTTTAAAGGAACTAGCTGGCAAAATATTAATAGCGACAGCAAAAGAACTTACTTACAAAACACCTACAGAGTTTTATTAACCCGCGCTAGACAAGGTCTGATAATTTTTGTTCCTGAGGGGGACGATCGAGATTACACAAGGCCGAAAGAGCTTTACGACGGAATTGTGGAATATTTAAAACAGTGCGGTATTAAGGAACTATAAGCAGTGCTATCACGAGTTTCTAAACCTAATAGCACTCTTCTACAAATATCTTCTTGCAATTGACACTAAGGCATTCGTGCAGTTGTGTTTCGTTTAGCGTATGTGACAAGTCTAAAAGAATTTCGGTCCTGTTTCCGCATTTGGGACAGGTTGTAGGTTGGTCAGTCCGGAAAAAGACCGAATAAGCTAAAAGATCAATATACCTTGATTCCATATTTCAGAAGCTTTTTAGGAAGGTAGTCGTCAAGATTTGAAATATCCTGATCGGTCAATTCAATTAGCTTGAAATCATACTTAGCATAAATGGCAAGTTTGGCTTTTTTCCTTTCCGAATATTTTGGGTCGTCCTCCATGCCCCAAAACTCAATGTATACATTCTCTGTAGGTATAAAAAAATCCGAATACAATTCCTCTTCAATTGGTAGTTTCCTTTCATAAGCGTGAGCCAACTTGTAATCATATAGGGCGTTATCAATAATTACTTCGGCCCTTGACCTAACCATATGCCCATCCTTAGTCCTTAAAGTTGCCGGAAATTTCTCTCTGAAATTATCTGACGCCGGTTTGGTTAAAGGTATGGCTTTACCCTCGGAATTTGGATTATGAGGTTCCGCAGCTGCCGGTATTTCATTAAAAACAGCGGTAAGATTTTTGTTCTTCAAAATATTCTCAGGCCATAGAACATAATTACTCCCCGAAGTTTCATGTTCGAATTGCCTTCCACCGAGACCGGCTCCAAATTTAGTAACTTGCCAACCCGAAATGTCCTTTTGCATCCACCCAAGTTCAGCAAGAATTAAATTGAGCCTTTGCGATGAAATATTGAAATGCTTACCGATTGTAGTCGCGTTAAGCAGTTTGGATTTTGATGGCACTCCCTCAAATGAGATAGTATCTGGCCACACAATGAACTCACCAAATTTGGGATTCGTACGCATTTGGCCACCTTGCTTTTTACCTTGTTCGGTTAGAATCCATTTGTCATTTTTGCGCTCAATCCAATCAAGAGCTTTTAATTTCTCGAACAAATCAGCCGGTTTAATTTCAAGTTCATTTGCAAGCGTTGTAGTTGAGAGGTATTCCATAGCTATTCGCAGTTTTTTATGAGGTATTTAGCCTAACATTAATGCTAAAGTTGTCAATAATTCTGGGATTATAAAAATGGCACCTATGTATATTTAGGTTGCAGTCAGTTTTTTACGGTGCAGTGTATAGCGGTAACCATGCCCAGCAAACGCATACGGCGGCTGGCACAAAGTGTAACCGTGGTAGGGTAATGGTGATGCGGCGTTACATACACCGCCCTTATTTTTTTGCGCTGGCAAAGCCTTTCAATTTCATCAACATCAATGCCATCCCCATCCACAC
>CAIOTH010000136.1 GCA_903861145.1 uncultured Bacteroidota bacterium
CCAACCATATTGCTGATGATGGTATTTGCTGTGGAACCCAGAGACCAGGATGGTATAGTAAAAAACAGAATAAGCTGGCGGAAGATGGACGAAATAGCCAGGGCATCGGCACCCAACACAGTTTCAATTCGGGCAAATAAAACCAACCATGCACCCACTGCAACTAATGATTGTAGCATCAAAGGCACGGCTATATTGCTCATTTGCTTTAGCAAAGCGAGGTCGAATTTTTTAAACCTGAAAAGAAAATACTCGTGAAAGCGGCCTTTGTAAAAAGTCCCTCCCAGTAGTACCAGCACGGCAAGCGTTTCGGAAATGCTGGAAGCTAGGCCAGAGCCGCCTATACCAAAAACAGGCAACCCGAATTTACCATAAACCAAGCCGTAATTGAGCGTGATATTGAAAAACGTCATTACCGCTACCGACATAGCCAGTATAGTGGTTTTGCCAATGCCCGAGTAAAACGCAATAAACACGAAACTTATAAAGCTGGGTATTAAGCCCCAAATGCGGTAGCCTAAGAACAAGTCGCACTTTTCAATTATTTCTTCGTTGCTAAGCATAAAGCTCAGTATCTCGTGCGAAAAAATTTTGATTAAAATGAAAAATACGATCGCGAAGCTTACCATAGAAATAATGGTAGTATCCAGAATATTTCCGACTTCATGCTTATTTAATTCGCCCATTCGGCGGGCTATAAGCATTTGTGTGCCCCGGGTAAAACTAAACCCCATCATAAAAAGCACTGAATAGAAAATGCTTGCGAATCCAATAGCATCTAACTGAACCTTGCCCAGGTTGCCCACAAAAATAGTATCGAACACACCGTTCGAGGTCCACGCAATATTGCCGATCACCAATGGAAGTGAAATGGCAAGGATTTCTTTATATGTAGCTTTTAAGTGAGCCAACGCAATGATTTAAATTACTTTCAAATTATCTACAAAACAATACCCAAATCAATATTACAACGTCCTACCCGTTTCGCCGTCTGATTTTTGTCAGTAGTTAAACACTAAACTACGGCCATTGTTGCGCTTCCTTTGGCAACAGTTACTTCGGTGCCGTCTTCTTTCATGTAATAAACCTCGCCTTCGCAAAAGTGAAAACGCCGGCCTGCCTTTAAAACGCTGCCCCGCGTAAAAAATTTGTTGGCGGTGCCGGGGTTGAAATATGATATTTTGGCTTCAACAGTAAATACCTGCTGACCCTCTTCAACCATACTGTAAGAGGCAAAACCCTGCACCATGTCTAATATAGCCGAAGTAACGCCACCATGCAGCCATCCATTTTGTTGCTCCAGCATGTCTTTAAAAACCAATTGCCCCTCCAAATATCCCGGTTCAATACTGGTAAACTCAAGGCCTATTGCTTTTATAAACTTGTTTCTCGATATTTTCAATTGCACGTACTCCTTAAAGTTGGGATTGCGCGCTTCCAGTTTCTTCATACCTTTCAAACATAATAAAGTTATTGGTAAAGATTAATTACAAAAAAGGATTGCCGAATAAGGAAGCAATCGGGGAAAGAGCATGGTTTTGTAAGCCTCATTACCAGATAATAATTTGCAAGACACAACAAACTCCCTCAAATCATTATTTTCGCGCCATGTCATCGGCACAAATAAAAAATGCGTTTATAAGTATTGGCGAAATAGATTCAACTATTCCGCCCACATCGCTTTTACTTAAAGTGGGTATAAGCATGCAGTATATCCGCTATTTTGTGCAATCAATAACGCACGACCAAATCATTTTTTTTGGTGAATACACGTTGCACCATGTAGAAACAGCCGATGAGCTGTGCCAGCGTTTAGAGCGTATTGTTGAAAAAGACGATGTCCTGCAACTGTCGTTTTCAAAAACCCTTGTTGGGCTTGACGGGCCGTATAGTCTGCTTCCCTCTGGTTTTGCATCGAAATCAACAGATAATGGCCATATCAATCAAACTATTAGCCGCCTGGACCTAAACATGAGCTTTGAAGCCGACAATGCGTTGGTCAATAAAATAGCGCTGCTTTTTCGTAATCACACAGTAGTTCACATCAACTCGGCTTTGCTGCCTTGTTTTGCTGATGCAGTTGAAAAGGGACAGCAAAAAATATTTGCCAATATTGAGCAGTATCATTTTGACGTGCTGGCGTTTAATGAACAGGGCGGTTTGCAGATTATGAACCGGTATGAGTTTAAGACCCAAACCGATTTTATTTATTTCTTACTGCTATGTTGTAAGCAACTAAATTTTGACCCTGAAAAAACCGAGCTGGTTTTAAGTGGTGAAGTAGACATACAAAGTAAAGTTTATGATGTGTGTTATCGTTACTTCCGGTTTATAAGCTTTGTAAGAAAACCCGAAAACATTCATTTTGCAAAGGCTTTGGAAACATACCCCAAACACCTGCACTTTAATCTTTATAACCTGGGCGCATGAGAATTATAGGAGGCAAGCTTAAAGCAATCCGCTTTCAGCCACCGCAAAACATACCTACCCGGCCAACCACCGATTTTGCCAAAGAAGGTCTGTTTAATATTATTAACCACAACTTTAACTTTGACAACATTAAGGTGCTCGACCTTTTTGGGGGAACCGGTAGCATATCGTACGAGTTTGCATCGCGCGGATGCACGGATATTACCACCATTGAGATTTTCCCTAAATGCGCTGCATTTATCAAAAAAACGGCCGAGGAGCTACAGCTTAAGGGTATGAAGGTATACCAGCGTGATGTGTTTGATTATATTCAAAACTGCAATCAGCAATACGATGTAATTTTTGCCGGGCCGCCTTATCCCCTACCCAACCTTGATACCATTCCGGACCTTGTTTTTCATTATAAGCTTGTTGAAGGACAGGGATGGTTTATTTTAGAGCATAACCCAGACCATAATTTTGAAAAGCACCCTCATTTTTACCGCAGCAAAAACTACGGTACTACCATCTTTTCTATCTTTGTAAATGAGGTGGCCCCGGAAGTTGAACCCACCACCGATTGATCAAACAACAGCATATGTCAACAAAGAGCAAATCGCCAATAGTATACCGCAAAAAGGTGGCAGTTTTCCCCGGTTCGTTCGACCCGATTACTACGGGGCACGCCGATATTGTAAAACGGGCGTTGCCGCTGTTTGATGAAATAATTATTGCTATTGGCATTAATTCACAAAAGCAGGCTTTGTTTTCGTTGGAGCAAAGAATTAAATGGATTGAGCTGGTGTTTAAGGGAGAAAAAAAAGTTAAGGTGGAGAGTTATGAAGGGCTTACCGTTAACTTTTGCGAAAAGAAAAAGGCTAATTACCTGCTGCGTGGCATCCGAAGCTCTGCCGATTTTGAATATGAAAAAACGATTGCCCACCTGAATCACGATATGCTTCCGCAGTTGGAAACTATTTTGATTTTAGCGAAGCCCGAACTTTCATCTATATCATCGACCATAGTGCGCGAAATAATAAGGGGCAAAGGGAAGGTCGAAAAATTTGTGCCTAAGGAAATTGCTAAAGACTTTAAATAATGTGCAGTAAATATCTTGTTATCGCTCTTCTGTTAACCGGCTTTCAATTTGCTAATGCACAGGACAGTCTTTTTCATCGCAACCCTACAAATGCATACAGTGCCACGGAACAAATAAAAGCATTACGACAGGGGGCGCTTGTCGTGCGTTTAAAAACGAATGACAAATCGGTAGATGCGTATAGACGAGCCGGCAAAAACGAATTGGCTGATAAGCTTGTAGTGGAGCGACAAGAACAGAATCAAAAAATAGCTGAGGCATTTAAGTATTACTTCAATTTTTGTAAGGTGTACTTTATTTACGCTAAGAATACTGACGCGTTATTGAAAAGGGAGCCCTACATCTTTTTAGATGAAAAGCTTAAGCCGGATAGTTCAATCAAAATGAAGGAAGATTATTTCCTAATTGCAGAATACGGGTCGTTTACAATGAATGAACGCGTAGATGATTATCATTACTCGGGAGTTTATAGAACTGAGCCTTCAAATTCAACAGCCAGTACAAGTTCGTTCGTTATACTGGATACCACGCTTACGCAGTTGCAGGAACCTTTTCCGTTTGCTGTAGCAGTTTACCTTGGCGCATTTATTAAAGGCGCGGAGCAGTTAAGTTTGAACCTTGAGAAGGCTTATAGCCGACTGGTATATAAGGAAGAAATGAGGGACTTAAAGAAAAAAGGCAAGTAACCGGTTTAGTTATGCCAGGCAATAGCATTCATATTATCGACACCGGTTTAAAGCCTTACCAGGAGGTGCTGCATTTGCAAGAGGAGCTTTTCAATAAAAACCTTGAAGCAAAGCAACGCGAAGAGGAAACCACTAACTACTTAATACTTTGTGAACACCCACCGGTATTTACGCTTGGCAAGAGCGGCAAGCGCGAAAACATACTGGTAAGTGATGAAGACCTGCACGCCGAGTTTTATCATGTAAACCGGGGTGGGGATGTTACGTTTCATGGCCCGGGCCAATTAGTGGTTTACCCTATCCTGGATTTAGATAGTTTGCGCATGGGCCTGGCTCAATACATTTATAACATTGAGGAGGCCATCATTCAATCGCTTGTTCCTTATAATCTAATTGGAGAGCGAGTTGAAAATGCAGCAGGTATCTGGCTGAGCAACGATAATGGGTTTCCGCACGACCGGAAAATTGGAGCTATTGGTGTAAAAGCAAGCCGCAATGTTACTATGCACGGGTTGGCTTTCAACGTAAATTCTGACCTCAGATACTTTGATAAAATTGTGCCATGCGGGTTAGAAGGTAAGGGAGTAACTTCATTGCAAAAGGAGCTAAAACGGGTACTAGGTTTTGAGGAATACAAGGTGAATTTCCTGAACAGTTTTCACCGGGTGTTCAATACATCACCGGTTACAGCAGCGGAAGAAAGAGTAAATTAAAATAAGTGCTTTTCGGCATGGTAGCTGCTTCTTACCATTGGGCCGCTTTCAACATATTTAAAGCCTTTATCTAAAGCTACTTGTTTGTACCTTGCGAAGTCCTCGGGAGTAACGTACTTGGCAACAGGTAAATGCTTGCGGGTTGGTTGCAAATATTGGCCGAGCGTTAAAATATCAACCTTCGAATTTCTTAAATCATCCATGGCCTCAAAAAGTTCATCTTCTGTTTCGCCAAGGCCGAGCATAATGCCAGATTTGGTTCTTTCAATACCACCTTCTTTAAGCATTAGTAAAACCTCGAGGCTGCGTTCGTATTTAGCTTGTATGCGGACTTCGCGGGTCAATCTCTTTACCGTTTCGAGATTATGCGAAACCACTTCGGGTTTTACATCAATTACTCTTTGGATATTTTCAACGTTCCCCTTAAAATCCGGTATCAAGGTTTCCATTGTTACTTCCGGACAGTGGCGACGAATTGCCCTTATAGTTGCTGCCCAAATTTTTGACCCCCCATCTATCAAATCATCTCTATCAACCGAGGTGATAACCACGTGCTTCAGACCCATTAGTTTAATAGATTCGGCTACGCGAAATGGCTCGGTAATATCTACCACTTCCGGATTACCGGTATCCACGCTGCAAAACATACACGAGCGGGTACATACATTGCCCAAAATCATTAATGTAGCAGTACCGGCGCCCCAGCACTCGGTCTGGTTGGGGCATTTACCGCTTTCGCAAATGGTATGAAGTTTATGCTGTTCAACGTTTTGCTTTACCTCGCTAAACTCTTTGCCTGAGGGCAACTTTATTTTAAGCCATTCGGGTTTGGTAACCCTTGTTTTAACGGGCGTAGTATCGGACATGGGTGCAAACTTAAGCGATTCGGCTTTCACAAACCATGCCGGGCCCAAATTTTAATTTCAGAAATTGAATTAACAATTATTAATTTAGAGGTGGAAAGTTCCGGCTTTTAGGCATTATGACCACCATTCCTGATGCTTTTTAGGCCGAACCCTTATAGTGTAAAGTATTAAAAGGCAACTTGTAATTTGTTCAGACGAATGATTACAATTAAAAACGAAGCGTGTGGAAGACCAGGTGATTTATATAATCGACGACGATAAGGCCAACAACTTTTTAACCCGTATAATGCTTGAAGATGCAGGGTTAACCAATTTCAGACAATTTAAGCTAGTAGACGAGGCGATGGACGAGTTGAAGCGGATAACCGCTGAGAAACTGGAAGATGAGTACCCGGGGCTTATTCTCCTAGATTTAAACATGCCCATTAAAACAGGATGGGATTTTTTAGAAGAGTTTCGCAACCTGCCTGAAGAGGTAATTTCCAAATCAAGAATATACCTGCTTACCTCATCCGATTTCCGCGGAGACCATGAAAAGGCTAAGTCTTATCCCGAAGTTCTGGACTTTATTGACAAACCTGTTACCGACGAAGTTGCAAAGTGGCTGAAAGAAAAATACTTTAGCCCCTCGTTTGAGTAACACGTTGTTTGTTGCCAGCCTTAGGCTGATGCAAAGAACACAAAGTAATATTATGCGTTTTTCTATTTTATATGTGGCTTTAAGCTGCATTGCTATTTCGTCATGCAATCAAAATGACTCCCTTCCTCTATATGGGCCCAAAACTGCAACGCTAGTTGAAAAGAATGGGGTAAAAACTATTGATAGCGCGGATTATTCCATTCCAAATTTTCAGTTTGTTGACCAGGACGGAAAACCGGTTGACTCGAACACAATTCATGGAAAAATATTTGTTGCCGATTTCTTCTTCACATCATGTCCCAGCATTTGCCCCAAAATGATGAAGAAAATGGATGAAGTGTATGAGAAGTATAAAACCAATAACGATGTTGTTATCCTCTCCTACTCTATCGACCCCAACCGCGACAGTGTTGCAAGGCTCAAAGCGTACGAAAAAAAGATAGGTTTTGAGAGTTCGAAATGGCATTTACTTACAGGCAATAAAGATTCGATTTATAACCTGGCAGATAAGTATTTGGTAAGCGCGGCGGAAGACCCCGATGCACCGGGTGGCCATATACACAGCGGCAACTTTATTTTGATTGATAAACACCGCAGAATACGCGGCTATTATGATGGAACCAAAGACGACAAGGTTCAAAAGCTAATGGATGATATGGATATTTTATTAAAAGAAAAGTAAACCAGTACAGGAACAATAATGACCCGCGCCAAAATTATACAGTACCTGGCACCTTTTACCATGGTGTTTATTGTGCTTTTGTTTATTTACAATATTTGGTCGCATGGCACTATAGTACATCCGGGACAGGCTTCGTATAAGGTTAACTGCGCCCAATGCCATGGCGAGGATGGCGAGGGTATTAAATCGCTGGTTCCTCCCCTCAAAAATTCTGATTACGCAGCAAAAAATATTGACTCAATTCCTTGTTGGCTAAAATTTGGATTAAACCATCCTATCATAGTAAAAGGTGTTGGCTACGATCAGCCCATGTATCCTTTCGATACTATGCGCGTTGACGAGGTGCAGGTAGCCAATATTATTAATTACATGAACCAGGAGTTCTTCAATATTGACAAGCCGGTTAGCTCGCAGTGGGTGCATGCGCATCTGAAAAATTGCAAATAGTTACTTCTATTGCAATAGCTACCAGCCACCTCTTCAAATTAACACGTCAACCTTAATGCGGCTCACCATTTGATGGCGCTGTGCTATCTACTTTTGGTGTAGCAGGAACTATCGCCGGAATGCTATCCTGTTTGGCAGGGGTAGTTTGCGCCGGCGGTGTTATGTCTTGCTTTGGAACATCAGGCACTACCGGTTGCGCCGGCGTTGTACTTTCTTGTTTCGGAACATCAGGTGTTTTTTGCTGAACCGGTGGAATGCTATCCTGTTTTGGCGGTGCGGTTTGTACCGGCGGTGTAACATCCGGTTTAGGCACATCAGGCACCACTTGCGGTGCCGGCGTAACACTTTCAGGTTTTGGAACATCAGGGGTTACTTGCTGAACAGGAGGCACACTATCCTGCTTAACCGGTGCGGTCTGAGCAGGTGGAGTGTTATCGGGTATTGGAAGATCAGGAGTAGCCGGCGGCGTTACAGGAACCGTATCCTGTTTTGCCGGGGCAGCTTTTCTATCAGGCGGGGCACCCGACAGCACACTGCCGCCATTCATTTTCAATCGCTCGGTTTCCCTTATTTGTTGCTCTTCCTTCAATTGCTCTTTATCAGGTTTTGGCAAAGGAACGTCATCATTCTTAGGCTCCTCTGGCTTCTTTCTATCAGGCGGTGGGCCCGAAAGAATACTGCCACCATTTTGTTTTAATTGCTCAGTCTGATTAATCTCCTGTTGCATTTTATCAGGCTTTCCTAAACTATCAGTTGGCGGTGTATTCTCTGGTATTGACGAGGTATCGGTAAATACAGGTATCTCCTCCTGCGGTGCCCTTGGCTCCGGTCGCGGGCGGCTAACACCGTTAGCCTTATCTTTCATATAATCCACAAAATCCTGCTTGTTCATTGCCGAAGCCGCAGTATACATGTAAAAGGCCTTGCCATCACCTTTTATTCTTCTCTTATCCGGAGCAAGCGCTTTGAGGTTATTATTAATATCATCGTACGAGGAAAGAACGCTTAATATGCCCGGCCTGTATTCAAAATAAATCCATCCTTTTGTGCCGGTTTGCAGATATATGGTAAACACGTCATTACCACCTTTGTACTGAACCTCAATATATCCTTCCAGTTTTTTATTAATCACTTTTTTGCCAATCATGGCAACACCTATTTTACCTACAGAGCGCAGTGAAATATCATCTGGGTCAAAAACAAAGTTCACATCGGTAAATACAAGATTCTCTTTAATTGCTTTAGGGCGTTTTAAGAATGCACCCGTCTTATCAAAATCATCCAGCATTTTTCGGTCGTCATCTTCATCGGCCAGGGCATGTATGGCTTTTCTCTGCTTATCGTTATCATAACTAATATCGGGTTGGTCGGCGTTATCGCCTACCATGTAAAACTCAAACCTGTCCTGCATCTTATCACCCATTTGCGCATCGATAGCTAACGACAAATTGAGTTTATATTTGCCAGTATCCAACTTTACTTCCGCATTACCGCCGGCGGCGGTTTTTATAACGCCGAATTTTGTGCCCAATTCAAATTTGCCTTCGGCTTTTACTGTTCCTTTTTTATCATCATAACGCATTACGTTACCTGATTTGGATTTATCTTTTATCCGGTCCTCATTTCCAAATAAATACTCACCGGTTGCGGATTGCGTAACTATACCCGAAGTTTTAAAAATGGATATGTCGTTATTATCTTTTTTAGGCGACAATAAGGTGGTATACATTAATGGCGCATCGGGCAATGGACTAAGGTTTATAGCCGCACTCAACAAGTTGTTATTGTTATCAGCAGTTTTTTCATTGTATTTAAGCGCCAGTGTGCTAGGGTCAACATCCTGGTTGATAAAGAATGCCGATGTAGCAGCCTTAGGATTTGTAAGGCTAATTTTGGCATAGCCTTTAAAGGTTACCGCAGGATTGCTCGATAAAATACTGGCCTCGCCATTAAAACCAACATTAGGGTATAAAACAAATTGTTGCTTTTGATCAATATTTGTTTTTGCCACAAGTGTAAACAGATCGTGGGCCTTGCGGTTTTTGCCTTCGGTTGACTTTTTGCTCGAAATATCACCAAAGCTGATAACCTCTTTTATGTCTTTGGTGGTATAATGGTAATTACCCATTGCCTTCAGTTCTTCTTTGCTGTATATATCCACAACTGCACTATCGAACCTATGGAACCGCGTAATAGTATCGGCATAAATTATGGCATTACGCAGCTGATGCATTTTTGCTTCTCCTTCAATAACCACTACACCGCTATCGGGTACAATGCTGGCATCAGCTACCCGTATTTCCGGTATCTGCTCAATGCGCAGTACAGAAGTTACAAGATTGTAAGTTGCGCGTTTGCCTAAAAACCTCAAGCCTTTCTGGTCTGGCCGCGTAGAATTGAAATATGCACCCTGCCCTTGCGCCGGTGCTTTAAAGTCAAGTATCTTTTCGTCCATAAACCATTTAAACTCGTTAATGGCCGTGTTGTACTGGTTATATGAAAAGTCGGTTGGGATGTTTATCTGGTTAGATTTAAAATCGCCGATACGGGTTTTGAAATCAACCTTAGCCGATACATTTGGTGTTTTGAATGAAACCTTATCCCCGGTTGTTTTGATATTGAGCGATGCCGTATCTGAGCTCAAATCCATTGTTCGTAAACTAATATCCTTGCTGGTTAAGGTTGCCTGGTCCCAATCGAGTGTACCGCTTCCTTTTAAGCCCACACCGGTCAATAACAGATTTCCCCTAAAACTTGTAAGAGAATCATCATACATGGCAAAGGGGTGCTCCTTATTAGTCATTAATACGTGCATGCTATCTGAAACCGGTTTCCAGAACACGATATCTTCCGTACCTACAACGTGCGGAGTTTTTACCCCGGTAAACGTTTTAGTCAAAGTAAATGTGTCAGTCGTGCCCCGCATAGAATCAGGATACAAGTGCACATCGTGAGTAGTAAAATCTGCGGTACTGTGGGTAATACGCCCATCGCCCGATAAACCACTATAATTAAGCTCGTATTTACCGTAATATTTTCCTTTCCCTTTGTACAAATCAAAGCCGTTTGGTGGTGATTCAGATTTGTACCCTAAAGACTCATCAGTTTGCAGTTGCACGCTATCCTTCACATCAGGGAAAATGCCGCCAGATACCAAGGTCCCTTTCCAATTAATAATGCTTGTGCTGAAATTATCGAGGCTATCCAGTTTAAACGGCTCTAACTCAAAAAAGAAATTCTTCCGGCCATAAGCGCCTTTAGCAATAGCCGGGTCATCATAATAGATGTACGATTTCTCGCGGCTGTACAGTTTCGGAAATTGTGGTAAGCGCCTTCTACCTGATTTGTTAAGCGGGGCATCTACCTCCAACAAACCTTTTATACCCTCAACTTTCGATTTCATGGGCTTCAAAATTGGCTCGCCATATTTATCAACCTTGTTGCTATCGGGTATATTAATGCGCATTGTATCAACCTTGTTAAGGTCAACAGTAAAAGGGGCATATTGAAACTTAAATTTTTCGCCAATAAAATCCATGCGCCCGGCATACACCAAACCATCAAACAACATTCCTCTGTCTTTTTGCAGGCTTATGCTGTAGTTTTTGGGACGGAAATAGACATAGGCGGTATCACTGATGGGTACTTCAAACACACCTTTCAGATTAATGCTGCTGCTCTTTAAATCAATATTATCATTACCCGATTGCGGGGCCGAGCGCATTGTTATAATATCGAAATCTATTTTTCGGCCTTTTGCCAAAACGTAATTAATGGTCTTGTCTTTAACGGTAACAATCCCCTGGTCTTCGTTGTAAAGAATGAACCCATCGCCTAGTAATTCGTAGAGCAACGATTTTACTTCACCCTCTTTTAACTTGGGGTCGAGAGCGCGCGCAAAATCGCTTGCGCTAACATCGCGCGAACCGGATTTTTCAACCAGGTGTTTTAATGCCGCAAGAGGCTCATAACTGGCCAACCCCTGGATTTTATGCATCAACTCACGATTAAAATAGTTGACAGACTCATAAACACCAGGCTTTTTACCAACGCCCGAAAGTATTTTTAAGTTGAGTACAGAGGAATCAAGGTTCCAGAATATAGCGTCAGTTTGAAACTCATCGTTGTGGTATGAATCGGTGAACTTGGCCTGGCCTATACCGGTTTCGCCCCGCAATAAACGCATTTCGCGCTTTTGAACTTTATAGATAAGGTTGAGCTGTGGATGGTAAATAGAGTCTTCGCCAAAATATATAGAAACCTCTGCTTTATCAGCGCTTAGCTCCTGTCCTCTTCTAATGGTAAGACTTTGAGATTTAGCTGAAAGGATTTTCGTTTTCCCGTCTTTTGCATAAAATATAAGTTCGGCCCTGTTCTCCGCTGTACCGTAGCCCAATACTTTTGAACCGTGCAATGAAAACCCACCGGTATAAACAACGTTAGGGGCAATATCCTTCATGGTCATTCCCACAGCGTATGATTCAAACCGCGGATAAGTCATTGTGTTAGAATCTGCACTGGAAACCATTTTGTCTGTCATTTTACCCTGTAGCGGGTGCTTAAAATACTCAGGATAACTAAAGAAAACAGTGTCTACTGAATAGCTGAAATTGGACGTATTGATAGTATAATCTTTGAAAATACAGAACACCTTGTTAGCATCGAAACCTGCCCGGCTCCAATCTACCCTGCCCGATTTACCTAACCATTTTGTTTCGAGAGGATAATACTTGCCAGCGGTTTGTTTAATTGACAAGGTATCGCCCTTAATACAGCCTAGCAATGTTGTGGTGGGAATAGTAAGTACTGGTTTATTATCCTCGTATCCGAAACTATAGGCATCAGTTTCTACCTTCCATGTTTTGGCGGCGGTACTACTTAAAGCTTTCTCCAGAAAGAAGTCCTTTGAAAATTCAATAAACTTCGAAAAATTGCTGTTGTCACCTTTCTTTTCGTCCGGTATAATGTTATCAATTATACCGCTCCACTCTACAAACTGCGCATCACTTTTACCACTATTTGCAGCGTTCATTATGCTGGTTAAATAATGGTTGAAGTAGGGATAGGGCGACATAGATTTAGCTATCATCAGATTAGATGTAGGCACTATTTTATCAAGCCAGGCTGAGTTTATTTTACCGTCTTTAACCATTTTGGCAAACTGCTCCATGGTTTTAACATTGGCTTCCATTTTACCGGCGGTCATGTGCTGCTCCAGCTCCTTCATAAACTTATCGTGCTCGATAGAAAAGGACATGATTTGCGCGTTAGAAAACGTAAACGCAAAAAGACTGATGATTACAAAACAAAGTTTCCTCATGGATTCTCTCATATTTTAAGTGTGTTGAAACGAGATGGCCAGCCATCCATTATTTTTCAATTTATCCTTTACCTTCAACCTGCAGCCTGCGGCGCAATTGATAATGTCATTTTCATCATTTAGCAAAATACCGCTTACAATTAAAACTCCATCAGCTTGTAAAAGGCGTTTCCAATATGCAAGGTTTTTAAGAATTACATTGCGATTGATATTAGCTAATACCAAGTCAAATTTTTTGTTAAAAACAAAGGTATCATCACCTCGTATCGCCTCAATAGTAACGCAATGATTACGTTCTATATTCTCGATACAATTGTTATAGGCCCATTCTTCGTTATCAATAGCCGTTACACTTAAGGCTTTTAACTTCTCGGCTAATATCGCTAATACACCGGTTCCACTCCCAAAATCGAGCACAGTTTTGCCAGCAATATCCTCCGTAAGCATCAGCGAAATCATTGAAGCGGTGGTGGCATGGTGCCCGGTGCCAAAACTCATTTTGGGTTCAATAATAATTTCAAACTCTGCGCTAATTGGTTGATGAAAGGGTGCCCTTATAGCAACCTTATCAGCAATTACAACCGGTTCAAAATTCTTCTCCCATTCCTCGTTCCAATTTTTATTCTCCAGTTGGTAAGATGTAAATCCTATATGGCTGAACTCATTATCATTTAAAATGCCTTTTACCTTGGCATCATCCACCTTACCCACCGGCACAAAACCCTTTAAAGAATCGTTGGTTTCTTCATAACCGTCAAAATCGAAATCGGTAAGGATAGATACCAGCCAATCGCGCTCTATCTCGTCTTTTGTAAAAAACTCGTATACGGTATAGTTCATTTTGCGGCGGCTGTTATTGCAATAAAATCTTTTGACCTTAAGGATGATCCGCCAACCAAACTTCCATCAACATCGGGACAGCCAAATAATTCATTAATATTAGCGGGGTTGCAGCTTCCGCCATAAATAATGCGCATTTGCAGTGCAATAGGGTGTTTGTCTGCCAATTCTTTGCGTATAAAGGCGTGCATCTCCTGCGCCTGCTCGGGCGTGGCATTTAAACCCGTACCAATGGCCCAAATAGGTTCATAGGCAATGGTAATGTTTGCAAAGTCCTTCGCAGTTAAACCGAAAAGGCTTTCCTGTAGCTGCTTTAACACATATTCTTTTTGTTTGCCCGCTTCGCGCACATCTAACGGTTCTCCACAACAAAAAATAGGCTTAAGTCCATACTTTAAGGCTATCTCAAGCTTCTGCCTTAAAACGTTATGATTTTCACCAAAGTGCTCACGCCTTTCGGAGTGGCCGATGATAATGTACTCCACACCCGCACCTTTTAATTGCTTAGCTGAAACCTCGCCTGTGTAAGCACCATTTTCGTAAATGCTACAATTTTGCGCACCTAAATGTATACCGGTGGCATAAACAATGTGCTTTACATCGGCTATAAAAAGAAAAGAAGGAATAAGCAATACATCGCAATTAAAAGAACCGCGTGCGGCCTTTATGTCGTTCGCTAAGTGTATGGCCTCGTTTATTTCGAGGTTCATTTTCCAGTTGCCGGCAACTAATTTTTTTCGTTTCATCTGTTTCAATTAAAGTAAACCAAAATCCAACTTGAGTTTCGGGGGGAATTATGATTTTCTGTATTTCGCGTCTCGCTCAAAAACTGTTCTTAAAATTTTTACATCTGCTTCACTAGGTTTTAACCCTCTCCTTTCCATCATCCGGGTAGCAACCTCCAGCGATTTATCGAAACTAAACGTTCTTAGCCACTGTGCCCCGCCCCAACTGAATGAAGGAATAAATTTGGGTGGGAAATCGCCACCAAAAATATTGGCCGAAACACCCACCACCGTGCCGGTATTAAACATAGTATTTATGCCGCACTTAGAATGGTCGCCCATTACAAGGCCGCAAAAAACCAGCCCGGTATCAACCGATTTACCTTCCCTGTAACTAAATACATCTACATTACCATAGTTATTTTTGAGGTTACTATTATTAGTATCGGCACCCAGATTACACCACTCGCCAATTACCGAATTTCCTAAAAAACCATCGTGAGCTTTATTGCTATACCCAAAAAAGATAACGTTGTTTAGCTCGCCACCGGCTTTACAGTGAGGCCCAAGGGTGGTTGGCCCATAAACCTTTGCAGCCATTTTAAGCGCTGCGTGTTCACACAGTGCCAACGGGCCGCGCACAACGCTTCCCTCCATAATTTCAGCCTCGTGCCCAACATAGATTGGGCCTGAGGAGGAGTTCAATATGCTGGCCTCTACTTTGGCGCCTGGTTCAATAAAAATGTTTTCAAGGGGCCCAATTAACTTATTGGTGACACTAAGGGGTTCTGACTTTCTACCCCGGGTGATTAATTCAAAATCGGATTGCAACGCTTCACCATTCAATTTGAATATATCCCAGGTGTGGGCGATGCTGACAAAGCCATGAGCATAGTTTACCGGCGTAAAGCTTTTAGCAATTGCCTCAAAGTTTTCATAATTAAGGTGGCCCTTTTCTGTTTTAAATGCAATTAACAAACCATTGGCCATAAGCGATTGTAAAGCACCTAGTTGTTTTATGGATGAAATCAACCTTTCATCAGGCAAAACTGCTCCATTAACATACAACCCGGGAGCGGCATCCCCACATGCTTCGAATTTTTCGGCCAGGTAATTCTCAGTAAGTGTAAAAGACTTTTGCCCCAATAACCTTTCCCATTTTTCTCTTATCGTCAATATCCCCAACCTGATGTCTGCAACCGGTCGGGTAAATGTTAAAGGCAATAAATTCTCGCGGTTCTTGTGGCAATCGAACAGGATCAGATTCACAAAGGGTATTTTATGTTGGGCTAAAAATAACAAAATGCGGGGGGAAGCAAAGCCGCTTAATTAACGTATGACTAAAGGGATGTAAAAGCTTAATCTCATTATCATTAAATACAATTCGCCGGAATAATCACAATTTCGGGAAAGCGATACAATATACTGATAATCAACTTAAATAATCGTTTGCTTTTCCCTACTTTCATTCCATGATTAAATTCATCTTATCAACTAAAATTTCATTTCTACATTGGACTTTTTAAAAATCATTTTAAGCCATTAACCGGCAAGCAATCATTATTTGCCGTTGTAGCCTTTATGCCCTACATGCTAAACTCAATAAAATATAACCCTATTAAGGCAATAAGCATATTGACAGTGCTCATCGGGCTTATTTCGATTTTCGGGTGGATTACCAATATTGAGGCATTAACTTCTTTAATTCCCGGCTTGCCCACCATGAAGTTTAATACGGCCCTGGGCTTTGTTCTTTCGGGCACAACTTTGTTTCTTACCCAGCAAAATGGATCGCAATACTTTCGATATTTAATCTACGCATTCTCAGCTGCCCTGGTTCTGCTGGGTTTTATAGAGTTAGCGGAGTACATTTTTACATACAATGCCGGTATTGACGAACTATTTATTGCAGACAAATTCGAATTATCGGGTGGTTTAGCCGGCAGAATGGCGGCGGGTACTGCATTATGCTTTTTATTGACTGGTTTTGCTTTATCAGGCAGTCAATCAAAAAAGTTACGTATAAAAACGGCAGCTCAGTATTGCCTGCATGTTATCTCGCTTGCCTCCATAACTGCCATACTAGGCTACCTATTTAAGGTTCCTACCATTTATAAGTTTTTAATGCTTAATTCGATGGCACTTCATACGGCCATTACTTTTTTCGTTTTTTCAATTGCCGCGGCCTTTATTAACCCCGACTTGGGACTGGCTGATTTATTTACCGGAAAATATACAGGTAATATAATGGCCCGCAAAATATTTCCCCGGCTGCTTTTGGGCGTTATTATGCTGGCATGTCTACGCATCCAATATAACCAATTTTATCCCTCACTCGAGAATGTTGGCATAGCCTTGTTTGGCTTAGGGGTTATAATAATAGGGCTGTTCCTTATTTGGCATACCAGCCTGGTGTTAAACAATTTAGATAGAAAAAGGGCTGAAGCAGAAGAGGCGCTTTCTGCATTAAATAGAGACCTTGAGAAAACAGTAGAAAAGCGAACTGCAGATTTGAATGCTTCGTTGGAAAAGCTGCAGCAGAGTGAAGATAGTTTCAGGTTGTTGGTAGAGGGAGTAAGCGATTATGCCATATATATGGTTGACCCCAACGGACATATAATGGGATGGAATAAAGGCGCCCAAAACATTAAGGGATATTCCGCAAAGGAAATCATAGGCCTGCATATTTCGGTTTTTTACACCCCGGATGATATTGAAAGCGGCGAACCTGAATATAATCTTGAAGTTGCTAAAGAAAGAGGGCATTATGAGGCCGAGGGCTGGAGGGTGCG
Organism: uncultured Bacteroidota bacterium; assembly: GCA_903861145.1. GTDB lineage: Bacteria > Bacteroidota > Bacteroidia > Chitinophagales > LD1 > Bog-950. The sequence continues at coordinate 17,220 of CAIOTH010000136.1, forward strand.
AAAAGACGGGTCGAAATTTTGGGCGAATATAGTATTGACGCCATTGTATGACCAGGGGGTGCTTCGCGGCTTTTCAAAAATTACACGGGACATAACCGGGAAAAAAAATGCGGAGGAGATTAGTGCCCGCGAAGCCGTATTAGTACAAACGTTACCAGATGCCGTTGTATATGGCATTAAAAACGATTTTAAAATTACAAGTATAAATAAGGCAGCTGAGGAGTTATTCGGCATATCGGTTTCAGCAGCGCGTGGGAAAAGAATAGACCAACTGGGAAATATTCAAATAGCCGGCTCGTCTATTAATGAAGCAAGAAAAGAATTGTGGGATGGTGATGGGTCATGGCGGGGCGAGGTGCTATTTACCACTATGGATGGCAGGCGGCTCACTCTTTTGGGCCGGGTAAAAACCATACATGATTATACCGGTGAAGCAACAGGTTGGTTGGCTATTTACAGTGACATTACGGCATTAAAAGGCAGCGAAGAAAGGCTTGAATTAGCTTTTGAAGGCACATCGGCCGGGCTTTGGGATTGGGATATAAGAAAAGATGAAAGATGGTGGAGTCCCCGTTATTTTGAATTGTTGGGTTATAAATACAACGAATTGCAGCCCTCGAGAGAAACGTTGCAGAGTTTGGTTCATCCCGATGATGCATCTTTGTTTTTCGCCACACTTCAACGCAATTTTTCGAAACCCGGAAGATTTGAAATGGAGATAAGATAAAGAACAAAAAGCGGAGCGTATAAATGGTTTCAGGCGATTGGAAAAACAAAATTTGGCGAAAATGGTGAACCGTTGCGCATGGTAGGTTCAATACTGGATATTGATGAAAAGAAAAAAGCCCAACAGTTAATTACCCAGCAGGCAGAGCTAATAAAAATGCTGCCCGATGGAATCATTTACGGTGATTTAGATAATTACATCGTGAGTTTGAATAAAGGCGCGGAAACTTTATTTGAAATTACTTCGGAACAAGCGATGGGTAAGCATATTGAAGAAATTATCTCTTTCCGCATAATTGGTAACCGCGAGGCAAACCGAAGAGAATTAATGGAAAAAGGTTTTCTGCGCCATGAAGTAGAATTAACTAATAGGAGCGGCAGAAAAGTGACCTTACTTGTTAATGTAAAATTGGTTTTAGATATAGAAACAAATAAAACCGGTTGGGTTTGTATTTACACTGATATTACGCCGCTAAGATTAAATGAAGAGTTGAAAGAAGCTTTGCGAAAATTAGAGGTAAACAATCAATACCTTGAACAACTGGCGTACATAAGCGCCCATGATATTAAAGCCCCTATTATAGCCTTGCAAGGATTAACCGACGTGTTGGTAAAAGCTGAAGCCATAAGACCTGACTATTCCGACGTTATGAAAATGATTACGGATAAGATACGATTAATGGAGCGAACTAATCATTCGTTAAACAGCATCTTAAAGCTGCGCAAAAACCTACTGTCGAAAAGCGATGAAGATGCAAGACAGTTGCCGCTTGACCTGATTTTAAACGAGGTGCTGAGCAATTTGAAACCCGAAATAAGCGAAAGTAATTGCGTTGTAAAGGTAGATTTGGATGATACCGGCAAGGTACTTTTCCCGTGCAATCATCTCAGCCGTATTTTAAACAATTTGATAGCAAATGCAATAAAGTACCGGCATCCCGAACGAGTGCTGGTAATAAATATTCGGGTTGCGAGATTAAATAATAACCTCTTTTTAATAACGGTAACCGATAATGGTATAGGATTTGACCTATCACAGAATAAGGACAAATTGTATGGCATTTTTAAGCGTTTTCACAATCACATAGATGGCTCGGGAGTTGGGTTACATATTGTAAAATCAATTGTAGACTCGTACGGTGGAAGTATTGACGTTGAGAGCGAGGTGGGCAAAGGAACCAGTTTTAAGATTACTTACAACACCGCAATTGAGCAATGGGTAAACTGAAAAAAATATTGCTGGTTGATGATGATGAGGCGTTTAATTTTTTAAACCGAATTGCTTTTAATGATAGCCACATTAATTGCCAGTTGGATGAAGTTATGGATGGCAAAGCGGCGCTGGATTACCTGGAAAAGAGTATTGTATGCCCTGATGTGATTTTGCTGGATGTAAACATGCCCGTAATGGATGGATTTGAGTTTTTGGAACAGTTTGAAAAACAAAACAAGTGCAACAACATCAGTAAGGTTTTTATCCTCACCTCGTCGTTAAGAGATGAAGACCGAATGAAGTCGTTGAACAATAAATATGTTAAGGGTTATTTTGACAAGCCCCTTACTGCTGTTCATATCAAAAAAATACTTGCTGATTTTGAAAGTTAGTTTCATTAACTATTTGTTATTCCTTCCTTCCAAAATTCGGCTTATTTTTATGATGACTCAATTAAACTGACAATGGGAACACGAATTGTGCTGATTGAAGACAATAAAGCGGTGCGCGAAAACCTAACCGAAATTCTTGAACTCTCGAACTATGAGGTAATGGAAGCCGACAATGGGAAAAGTGGAGTTGATTTGATAACGCGCGAAATACCGGATCTTATAATATGCGATATTATGATGCCGGAGTTAGATGGGTACGGAGTGCTAAACCAGCTAAGTAAAAACCCTAAAACCTCCTCCATTCCATTCATTTTTCTGACGGCTAAAGCCGAGCGTGCTGACTTTAGAAAAGGGATGGAAATGGGTGCGGATGATTATATCACCAAGCCCTTTGATGATGTAGAATTATTGAACGCCATTGAAACCCGGCTGAAGAAAAAGGAACAGTTAAAAACTGAATTCGCTTTAAACACCGATGGGGTTAATGATTTTTTAAAAGTTGTGAAAAAAAACGGAAACAACGCTTTAATATCTGAAAAACGAGAAACCCTGCGCTTAAGAAAAAAACAACTGATATATCAGTGCAACGAGCAGCCGGCCAATTTGTTTTTTGTGAGCAAAGGAAAAGTGAAAACGTTTAAAATAAATGAACTGGGAAAAGAACTGATAACAGACATTTATAAAGAAGGCGAATTTTTAGGCTACATACCGTTGATGGAAGATACCGTTTACCAGGATAGTGCAGAAGCCCTGCAAGAGGTGGAATTAATGGTGATACCTAAATCCGATTTTTTAGCGATTTTGGGTAGCGATAGTATGGTAGCACAAAGTTTTATCAAAATGCTATCAAGGGATGTAACAGAGAAAGAAGAGAAATTAATGTCGCTGGCATATAACTCATTAAGAAAGCGGATTGCAACCGGCCTGTTGCAGGTTTATGATAAATTTAAAAAAACACCGACTGATAAACCTCGCCTTGAAATTTCGCGCGAGGACCTGGCACAAGTTGTAGGCACGGCAACCGAATCACTAATCAGGACTTTAAGCGATTTTAAAAGCGAGCAATTGATTGACATTCGCGAAGGCAAGGTTTTTATAGTGAATGAAGAAGGCCTGAAAAACATGGTGAATTAGGGCTCTTAATAAAACAAGAAGCCGCTTACCCAAAGGTAAACGGCTTAGTGGTCTCTTTGTTAAGCACTACTTATTTGCTCACTATAAATTTCTGACGGGTTAAATCGCCGTTACTTTCAATTTCAAGAATATAAATTCCATTACTTAATGGAGTAATATTCATATTGTGGAGATTTATCCCGTATGCAGCGGTGCCTTCTTCCGCCATCAGTTTTTGACCACTCACATTATACAAGTTAAAATGCACCGGTGCATCGCTTACCGAATTATAAGCTATTGAGATGTGGTTAGACGCCGGGTTTGGATAAACTTTAAAGCGTGCAAAATCGAGGTTGTTTTCGCCGGTGGCGATGGAAGGTGCAATATTTACACTAAAATCCTGCACATCTCCGTAGTTGAACGTACCACAGCTGTTGTTTTGATATGCCCCCTGTTGCATTTGGATTCGTAGTTGTGTTGGGCCAAGTGTTGCGGTTGAAGGCACAATAATATTTGCAGTAACCACACCCGTTCCGCTAACAGTGGCTACAGTTTCACCGGCATCAGCAAATGAACCGTTCTGATTATAGTCAATATAAACTGTCCAATACTCTTCATAGGTTGAATCCGTAAATCCGGGCGTCAAGGTTATGGTATTTGATACGCCGTGAACAAGATCGGTGCTAAGATTAGTAAAGCTGTTATACCCCTTACCCGCAGGACTGGTATTGTTTATAGCTCCTAGTTTTACTCCTTGTATAAATCCATGATTCACACTCGTTCCTCCCGAAGTGCAATAATTAATGATGCATCCCATTGTACTGAACGGGGCGGCGGCGCTGTAGGCGCTATTGCCGCCACTGCAAACCGTTTGCACTTTATATTGATAGGCAGAACAACTTGTGAGGCCGGTTAATGAATACGACGGCGAATAAATGTTTGTGATAGTTGCCCAACCGGTATCTAAACCGGATTTATATTGAAGAGTGTAACCGGTTGCTTCGGAAACAGCCGTCCAGTTAAGCGACGCTGAAGTTGCTGCAACACTGGCGGTTAATCCTACAGGCGCATTGCAAGGAGCGACATATGTGCCAGGCTGAATGCCTATTAATGCTGCCTCGCTGCTGTTAAAGTTTACTCCGGCAACCGAGAGGCCACTTAAGCTGTAAAAACCGTTTTCATAGCCCCCCCATCCCCAATTCATATGAAACATACCGTTGGCATCAACCCCATCGCACACCCAGCTATGTCCACCAACACCTGGGTCCTGGCCTTCGTACTGTATGGGTCGGCCTGCAGTTAACTCAGCCTCCAATAAACTTGTCCATGCACCAGCGGTGTAGGACGATGCCGCCACACCTTTTATAGTACTGGCATCATAAAAAAAGTAAGTTTGAAACGCCATCTGTGCACAAGGCCTGCCATAACCGGCTTCTGCTTGAAGCACCGCAGCACCGCTGCCACCTTCTTTATCGTCGCCATAATCCATAGCAACTGCTACGCCGCAGTGATACATTAAGGTTGCTACAGCAGGGTTTGCAGAACTAATAGATGTCGTCATTGTTGGCCAACTATAAGTTGTTTCCGCAAAATCCGCCGATTGAGTACCGTAGTTATGCGCATAATATGGGGTCGCATCGCTGTACGAATACGAACCGGTTCCGGTTGGAGGGAAATTCCAAAACTTCATAATCTGGGCCATCGCGGTAGCAACACAACCTGTTACACATTGTTGATTATCGGTTGTATTGGTGGGGCAAAGCTGGTTATAAAACGGCTCCTGGTTCCATTTTGTAGTTAGCAGTGGATTAACGGGATTGCCTTTTGCGCTACCGGGAGTAAGGCCTTGCAGATATGAAGACCACAAATTCGAAATCCGGGCATCCGCTTTCGATTCCTGTTGCCTTGCATACGCAATTTTCTTCGAAGTATTATTCATCCAGTCCTTAACCCCAACCTTAGCGAAATCTGAATGAAAATCTGATTCAGTTGAATAGGCGATAACAGGCTCGAGATTATCATCAGCAGTAACTATTACAAAGCCAACAGGCTTAATTTCGAAAACATAAAAATCAATGCTATTGTTAATTGAGCGGCGGGTATATCTAAGATTGGCGAGCGGGGTTTCAGCGTTTTTAAGCTGGCTATTTAGCTTGTAAAAATTGAGGCCTACTGTTTTGGCAGTATTTACATCTACCATGTTGGCTTGTAAGCCCAAACCGCACAGAAAAGTAAAAACCAGCGAGAGTAAAAATCTATTGCCCATACCTATTGCTTTAAATGAAACCACATGTTAAAAGCGTGATAATTACAAATACGGGCGTACCAAACAAAGGTTCCTAACAACCGTACCAATCATGCAAATGATGATATTATACAAACTGAGGTGCGTATGATAAGCATTGCTGTATGAATTTTGAGAAGCTATTTTATTTCTCCTGTTCACGAAGAGTTTCGTCTCATCCATGCAACGGGGGGGTATCACTATAAAAATTAAACGTAATTGATTATCAATTATTTAAGGTGATTAACGGGGCAAAATGATGCCCCCCTCCCTCCTCCTAAAGCCAGAAGAATAAAAAATTCGAACAGTTGTTTGAATTTCGAAAAACAATTTAACTTTCAGCCCAGAAATTAAAGTAATCCGAATGGCAATTTTTAAATCCAAGATTAACCGCAATTCAGAATCATACCAGCGCAATTACCAGTTGATGCAGGAGAAAATATCTGAATTGGGCGCTAAATACAAGGAGGCCCTTTTTCAGGGTGAGCCTAAGTATATAGAAAGAACAAAAAAATCGGGCAGATTGCTGGCCCGCGAGCGTATTGAGCTATTGCTCGACCAGGACTCGCCATTTATGGAACTATTGCCCCTGGCAGGTTGGGGAACAGACGGATTTGGTGCAGGTGGCACACTGGTAGCCGGAATTGGATTTGTAAGCGGACGGCTTGCCATGCTTAACTCAAATGTGGGTACTATAAAAGGAGGTGCTGTTGACTACGCAACATTGCAAAAGGGCCTACGCATTGGGGAGATTGCTACGCAAAATCAGCTACCCATTATAAACATGGTAGAGTCGGCAGGCGCTAACTTACCCGACCAGGCTAAAATATTTAACTACGGCGGTGCTAATTTTAGAGGAATTACACGCCGCTCAAAAGCCGGCATCCCTACTATATCGATTGTGTTTGGTAATAGCACCGCAGGTGGCGCTTACATACCCGGCATGAGCGATTATGTGATTATGGTTAAGAATGAGGCCAAGGTTTTTCTGGCCGGGCCACCGCTGGTTAAAATGGCTACCAATGAAGTTACTGATGAAGAGTCGCTGGGCGGCGCCAAAATGCACAGTACCGTTTCAGGTGTGTCGGATTACATGGCAGAAGATGAATTAGACGGTATAAGATTGGCCCGCGAAATTATGGCCAACTTAAAAACGCCGCACGTCCATAATAATGGTGAGATAAAAGAACCTGTTTACGACAAAGAAGAAATTTTAGGCATTGTTTCAGCTGATGTTCGTATTCCGTTTGACCAGCGGGAACTGATTGGCCGCATAGTAGATGGCTCGGAGTTTTCTGAGTTCAAACCACTTTATGGCTCAACTTTAATAACCGGTTATGCCAGTATCAATGGCTACCGCATTGGTATTATAGCCAATAACGGCGTACTCTTTTCAGAAGCCGCTAATAAAGGCGCGCAGTTTATACAGTTGTGCAACCAAAACGATACTCCCCTCCTGTTTCTGCAAAACATAACCGGCTTTATGGTAGGCAGAAAATATGAGGAGGAAGGCATTATTAAAAACGGAGCAAAGCTGATAAATGCTGTAAGCAATAGCGAGGTTCCGGCCATTACCATCATTACCGGCGCAAGCTACGGGGCAGGTAATTACGCTATGTGTGGCAGGGCTTATGAGCCCCGGTTCCTGTTTAGTTACCCCAATTCAAGAATTGCGGTAATGGGCCCTGATCAGTTAGCCGGTGTAATGCAAATTATTGGCAGGCAGGCTGCCGAGAAATCGGGTATAGTTTATGACGAGGTACAAGGTAAAATGGTAGCAGACCATATGGTAAAGGAAGCGGAAAAGCAAAGCAACGCATGGTACGCATCGGGGCAGTTGTGGGATGATGGGGTTATTGACCCGCGTGAGACCAGGAATTATTTAAAGCTGTGTTTAGATGTAATACACAAAGTACCGGTTAAAGGCACAGATGGTTACGGAGTTTTTAGAATGTAAGAACAGATTTTAGATGTTAGACATAAGATTTTAGACTTGAGGATTTAGCCTAACGGATGAATTCAATCTAAATACTAAATACTTGATACTTAATACTAAGAAATGAAAACAATCAAAAAAATATTGGTAGCCAACAGGGGTGAAATTGCCGTACGCGTTATGCGCACTGCAAGTGCAATGGGCATAAAAACTGTGGCTGTTTTTTCGGATGCCGATGCCAACGCCCTGTTTGTTTCCAAAGGCGATGAGGCAATTGCCATTGGCGGTACCCATGCAAGCGAAAGTTATTTGAACCAGGATAAAATTATTGCAGCAGCAAAACTATCGGGTGCCGATGCTATACATCCGGGGTATGGCTTCCTTTCAGAAAACGCTGGCTTTTCAAAACGCTGTAAAGATGAAGGCATCATTTTTATAGGGCCTGCCGCAGAGGTAATACAAGTAATGGGTTCAAAAATTGGCGCTAAAGAAATTATGAAAAAGGCCGGTGTGCCGGTTGTGCCTGGATATAATGGAGAAGACCAAACTGCCGAACGATTTAAGAAAGAAGCCGAAATAATTGGTTTCCCTGTCCTACTAAAAGCTTCAGCCGGTGGTGGTGGCAAGGGCATGCGCATAGTGCACAAAGCTGATGAGTTGGATGCAGCCATAGAAGGGGCATCGCGCGAAGCGCTAAAAAGCTTTAGTGATGGAAGCTTGTTGATGGAAAAATATTTTTCATCGGCCAAGCACATTGAGTTCCAGATTTTTGGTGACGAGCATGGTAACTACACCCACCTTTTTGAGCGTGAATGTTCGTTGCAAAGAAGATATCAGAAGGTGATTGAAGAAAGTCCTTCCCCTACCTTGAGCGCTGATTTGAGAAAAAAAATGGGAGATGCCGCAGTTGCAGCAGCCCGCTCAATTAAATACACCAATGCAGGTACTGTTGAATTTATATTGGACAAAGAAGGTAATTTTTACTTTCTGGAAGTAAACACCCGGCTTCAGGTTGAGCACCCGGTTACAGAAGAAACAACGGGGCTCGATCTTGTTCAATTACAAATAGAAGTAGCTCAAGGATTGGCGCTGACCGTTAGCTCTGAAAGTATTACACAACACGGGCACTCCATTCAGTGCAGGGTTTGCGCCGAAGACCCGGAAAATAATTTTTTTCCTGCCACCGGTGATATTCTTTACTGGAGTGAACCTGCATTAACAGGTTTGCGTTACGATAGCGGCGTAAAAAGCGGTTCGAAGATTGATGTGTACTACGATTCGCTGATTGCCAAAGTAATTTCGTATGCCGATACGCGCACAGCGGCTATTTCGCGCATGTATAATGCGCTTGATAAAATGAGCATACTGGGTATTAACTCCAACAAAGACTTTTTAAAAGAGTTACTTCAAAACAAATCATTTGTTGATGGCACTTTCGATACCAAGTTAATTGAAAGAGAATATTCCAACTACAAAAATGTTGCGGACGAAAACTCAACTGATGAAATGGCAATAGCCGCCACGTTATATCATTGGAATAAACAACGGGCGAATGAAGCATTCCCTCACTCGTTAAATGGCTGGAGAAACATTTTTTACCAGGCACAGTTTTATGAATTGGAGTTAACCGGTTCCAAAATTAAAGTGGAGTATCGTTACACCGGTCAGCAAAAATTTGAAATTAAAATTGGCGACAAAAGTTTGCAGGCTGAGTTAGTTAGCACCTGTGGGCATACGGTTAACTGTATTATCAATGCACATCGTAAAAACTATGTTATTGCCGTGAACGGAAATGACCTATTTGTTCATCATCCCGATAAAGGAACTTTCCGTTTTGCACAGGTGCCACGTTTTGTTGAACCCGGTTCGGCAGTTGTAAAAGGCGGTTATGTTTCACCCATGCCGGGAGAAATTGTAAGGGTATTGGTTAAACCCGGTGAGCATGTAAAATCGGGTAAAGGATTATTGGTAATGAGCTCGATGAAAATGGAAACTACTATTGAAGCGCATACCGACGGAGAAGTAGAAGAAGTTTTTGTTGCTGAAAAAGCGTTTGTTGAGGCAAATACGGTATTGCTGAAAATGAAGAGTTAGTTTTTACCGATTAACAACGAGGTCATAGTAATAGAGCCAATTTCGGCTTTATCATTAAACAACGAAATACTTTCATTTTGGCCTGCTAAACCCAGGGCATAAAGTAGCGGAAGATAATGCTCTGGTGTAGGCACTGCTAATTGCACTGCCCGTCCCAAACTCCTATAATCAGCCAGCGATTTAAAATCCCTTTCGGCAATTAATTTTTTCATGGTTTCGTTGGCTTCAATGGCCCAGTCAAACCCCCCGGCCATATTAAAATCAACGGCGCGCAGGTTGTGTACCATGTTGCCGCTACCAACAATCAATATGCCTTTGTTGCGCAATGCGGCTAGCTCTTTCGCCAATTCAAAATGCCATTGTGGGCTTTGTCTGTTATCAAGACTCATTTCAACCACCGGGACATCGGCGTTTGGATAAATGTGCTTTAATACGCTCCAACTTCCATGGTCAAGGCCCCAATCGTAATCAAATTCGATGTTAGTTTTTGTGATGCCCGCCTTTGTTTCTTTAGCCAATTCTTCACTACCGGGTGCAGGATACTGCACATCAAATAAGGCCTTCGGGAAACCACCAAAGTCATGAATCGTTTTTGGTTTTTGCATAGCAGTAACAAAGGTGCCCTTAGTCTCCCAGTGTGCCGAAATACAAAGAACAGCATTGGGTTTCGGCAAAGTTTTACCCAATTGCTGCCAGGCGTGACCGTATTCATTATCCGTAATTGCGTTCATGGGATTACCATGGCCAACAAATAATGCAGGCATAGTAGGAGTTGACGAGAATGCTGATGTCAACTTATTGAGTTCGTTAAGCTTCATAGTCGGGAATATGGGTAATAAACCAAGAGCCGTTAAAAAGGATTTCCTTTTCATAACTTTTAACTAAGCTAACAGATTAGCCCGTTATAGTCAATACAGTGCCATTTTTTACTACGGTGTATTTGGTGAGGGCTGATGGAGGTGGGCCCCCGGTTACCCCCCCGGTTATATTAAATGTGCCTCCGTGACAAGGGCAAACAAAACCATGGCCGGTATAGCTTACGATGCACCCCTGGTGGGTACATATTAAAGATAGCGCTTCATAACCAGTGCTTGTTTTAATAACTATTACATTGCCATTAATAACTGCTCCGTTAGTATGAGCTAACGCTGCATTTGCAGGCAAGGTAAGGTCCAGGGTGAAATTGATAATTCCCACTTTGGAGCAGCTATCTAAAAATGCAAGGGTCGATGTAACTCCACATGCAGCGCAGGTGGTCAATAAAAAATCTTTTCTATCCATAATGCTCACTGTTTAAACTCAAAATATAATCGCGGTTACTTTTAACGGGCTTTCCGGCGGGTCTACCCATACATCACTATTTCTCAAAATCGGCCCGCCAACAATAAAAATAGATTATGCCGCATCAATTTTGATGTAATTAATGCCACGCCGCATCATTTGTATGTTTTTTAACGTTTTGATTCTAAATCTTTTATCCCTAACAAACGTTCATTTTTGATTTACGATATGTGGCGATTTCCAAAATTTTCTTTTAAAATTCAAACAGTTGTTCGAATTTTTCTATTTTGCGTTCACATTGCACGGCAATAGCCGAAAAACGATTAAAAAGATGCTTTATAATTCTGACCAGATAGCAGCCTTTCATGAGCAAACTTTCGCTCACCTTATTGTTGAAGAAAAAGACCATCTGCTTACCATTACACTTAACCGGCCCGAGAAGAAGAATGCGATGAACCCGGTGTTGTTTCGCGAGCTTGCATATACCCTACTATACGCTGAACACAATCATGAAGTATGGGCTGTAGTTATTGCAGCAAACGGCGATGTGTTTTGCGCCGGGGCTGACCTTAAGGCATTTGCCGGGCAATCGGATGTAACTACATCAACCATACCTGTTCCACATGGCGAAATTATTCTAGGAGATTCATTCAATAGGCTGCACAAGCCCTGCATTGCCAAAGTGCATGCACCGGTTTATGCAGGTGGCTTTTTGATTATTTGTGGTTGCACGCATGTGGTTGCCGCAAGTGAGGCCACGTTTAGTTTGCCTGAGGTAAAACGTGGTTTATTTCCATTCCAGGTAATGCAGAGTATGTTGCAGATAATGCCTCCACGTATGGTCCTCGACTTTTGTATAAGGGCTAAAACCATAAATGCAACCGAGGCAGAGAAAATAGGCCTTGTAAGTAAAGTAGTGACTAAAGAAAATTTAGATGCCGAGGTAACAGCTTTGGTTGATGAAATATTTCAATACTCACCTTCGGCCATTAAGCTGGGCTTAGAGGCTTTCGACAATTTAAAAAATGTTGCGCCGGGTGAGGCTCATACCTATTTAAAACAAATGCTTTCGCTGGCGGTGCAAACCGAAGATGCAGCCGAGGGGATTGCGGCATTTACTGAAAAAAGAAAACCAGTTTGGAAAGGAAAATAATTTAAAACCTATGGCAAAGAAAATTGTAATTACAGCATCGTTAACCGGTGTATTGGCAACAAGGGCACAGTGTCCTTACATACCTTATACCCCTGAAGAAATTGCATTGGAAGGGAAACGCGCGGTAGATGCCGGCGCAAGTATTTTGCACATACACGCCCGCAAGGATAGCGGAATGCCCGCTTATGATATTGATACCTACCGCCGTATTGGCGAAGAAGTGCGCAAGCTGGTACCTAACGCTATTATTAATTATAGCACCGGTGCCGTTGGCATTTCGAATGAGGAGCGTATACATCATGTTACTGCGTTAAAGCCTGAGATGGCGGCGTTGAACATGAGCTCGATGAACTACGCTATTTACTCTTCAAAAACAAAAGAGTTTTACCACGATTTCGTTTTTCAAAATCCTTTTAAGGACATACAGTTCTTTTTGGAGAAAATGAAAGCTGCCGGTACTATACCCGAAATGGAAGTGTTCGATAACGGGCATATTAATAATGCAAGCCCATTGATTGACATGGGCCTGTTGCAAAAACCATACGTATTTAGCTTCGTAATGGGCGTTTTGGGCGGCATACCTATTTCCACTCAAAACCTTTTACACCAGGCGGCGTCTGTTCCGGCGGGTACGCATTGGCAGGTAATTGGTATTGGCAGAAAACAATGGCAGTTGATTGCAGCTGCAATTACTATAGACGGTAATGTGCGCGCAGGCTTGGAAGATAATTTCTATCTACCCTCAGGCGAAATGGCCAAATCAAACGGCGAGTTAGTTGATGCCGCAGCCAAAATGGTGCGTATGTTAGGCCGCGAAGTTGCCAGCATAGAAGAAACAAGGGTTATGCTGAACTTAAAACCTGTTGATCAAAAAGTCTTATCTAATATCTAAATACTAAAATCAAAAAAATGAATACAAATCCTTTTACCGAAGAGCATGAATTGCTCAGGCATTCATTCCGCCAGTTTGTTGACACAGAAATTAAACCGCACGTAAAACATTGGGAGGAAAACAAGATTTGCGAAGAAGAGGTTTTCAGAAAGATGGGTGCTCAGGGCTTTTTCGGAGTTAGCTTTCCGGTTGAGTACGGTGGTAGTGGCATGGACATGTGGGCAGCTGTGGCAATAAGTGAAGAATTATCGCAAGCAAATATTGGCGGCCTTGCCATGTCGCTATATGCACATACTTACCTGCCCTTGCCGGTTATTAATGCGATAGGGACTGAAGAGCAAAAATTAAAATACCTGGTGCCTGCTTTAAAAGGTGAAAAAATCGCGGCTCTCGGTATTACTGAGCCCGGCGCAGGATCAGACGTAGGTGGTATAAAAACTACTGCTGAAGATAAAGGCGACCACTTTTTAGTGAACGGTTCAAAGATGTTTATTACCAACGGCACCATGTGCGATTTTATAGTGCTTGCGGTGCGCACCGGGCCTGACCATACGCTTAGCCTGCTTTTATTTGATACCGATACCCCGGGATTTTCGGCAGTGCCTATTCACAACAAATTGGGTATGCACTCTTCAGACACAGGCCAGTTATTTTTCGAAAACTGTAAGGTGCCTAAATCGGCTTTGTTGGGAGAAAAGGATTTTGGATTTTACTACATCATGAGCAATTTCCAGGAAGAAAGATTGATTGCCGCTGTAACCGGTACCGCTGCTGCAGACGCTGCGTTGCAAAAATCAAAAAGATACGCCAACGAAAGAGAAGCCTTTGGCAGAAAAATCGGCAAATTCCAGGTGATGAGGCATAAAATTGCGAAAATGTCTATCACCGTTGAGGCTTGCCGCTCACTGGCATATCGTGCGGTGGCAGAGTATATTGAAAAAGGCCCGGGTGCATATAAAATCATCTCAATTGCCAAAGCTTTTATTTGCGAAGAATCGTTCAATGTAATTAACGAGGCATTGCAAGTACACGGTGGTTGGGGATATATGGAAGATTACGGCATTGCCCGCTCTTTCCGCGATATCCGGTTAATGACCGTTGGTGCAGGAACTACTGAAATCATGCATGAAATCATCAGCAAAATAGAAATGGACGAAGTAAAACACGAAAAGCAATTGATTAAGGCGCGCGTTTAATTTATGCGCTAAATACAAAACAAAAGAGGCTCCAAATTGGGGCCTCTTTTGTTTTGTAGGCCTACTCAAAAGGATCCGACAAATCCGGGTCCGGATAAATGATGCTCGTTTCTGCGCTGCTTTTAGTGACAAAAGCAGTTAAAATGGACTTGCGAGATTAGGATTGTTTATAAATGAGGTGTCGGTAAGCGTATATAAAAAATTTAGTAGATCGTTCTTTTGAGATTGAACCAGATGTAAGCCAGCCCCATAATTGTGATTATAGAGAAGCAATATAGGGTCGATAGTTGGTGAACGATGGGTGCTATCACTATAAAAATTAATTACCTGCATTAGGGTGGTATACCTTCCATCGTGCATGTAGGGACCGGTAAGAGCAATATTGCGCAAAGAAGGGTCTTTAAACTTTCCGTAATCGCTTTCATTTAAGGTAATTCCTCCGCGTCCGGGGTCAGCAAAATCATTAACCGTTAAAGCGCTATCGAGGCCATTATTGCGGTAAAGATTATCTGTAATCAACAAGCTTGCGCCGCCATCAGACATATGGCAATGAAAACAATCGCCTGTTTCGGTATTGAAAATCTGGTAGCCATTTAACTCGGATTGAGTAAAAGTGGCTTTGCTCTGCAGGTATTGATCAAATTTAGAATTAGCGGATATCGCCGTCATTTCAAACTGTTGTATGGCTTTATAAATATTTGCTTCGGTAATAGTACCAGGTCTGCCAAATGCTTTTTTGAAAAGTTTTACATCGATTGAATCTGTTTGCAAATAGGTTATAGCATTGGTAACTATTAAACCTAACTCGTTGTGATATGCGTCCTGGGCCTGCGCTGCAATTGTTTTCTGTCTGCCATCCCAAAAGTAGTATGGTGCCCACGCAAGATTTTGAAGGGCGGGTGCATTGCGCTTGGTTGGCCCGAATTCGTTAGTGCTTTTCACATTACCAGAATCGGAAAAGGCTGCAACCAAATGGTGGCAACTGGCGCACGCTTTGGTTCCGTCTTTCGACAGGTTTTTATCATAAAACAGTCTTCTTCCCAATGCAATACCCTCATAGGTCATTGAATCGGCAAAGGGATTATTTAATGCGGGAAAACGATAGAGGTTTGTAGGCATTGTGTATTTTTTGCCTACATACAGGCTATCGGGGTCCAAGTTATTTCCTTTAATAATTGCCGGGTCGGGTTTGCAATTTTCCAAGGCAAAAATTGCAGCGAAAAAAAAGGCAACCAGCAAATAACTCTTTTTCATGAACAACAATTATATTAATAATCGTACCTGGTGGTTAATTACCAATGTTTTTGCACGAAAAGTAAAGTAAGCTAAAAAATCTGAGCAATGCGAGACTGCCAGTGCTCATTAACAATCAATTTGTGATAAATACATTCTGGCAAAGAAGTCCTGCCCGCTTGGATTTATGCGGTTGTTACTTGCCCGGAAGAACTATAAATGTGGAGGTAATGTATTGTGCTGCGTCGCCAATGCTAATTCTATAAACCCCGGATGCGAATTTTGAAACATCAAAGTTTAGCACATTGTCGCCCGCATTTAAATTGTGAGCTTCATTTACCTGATTCTGCCCCAAATCGTTGAATATTCTTATTGTGGCCGGTTGATAATTTGCGCTTTGAATACTGATTTGTAAAAGGGAACTAACAGGATTCGGAAATATCCTTGTCGCAAAATTATAAGATGATTCGCGGGTGACAGAATTGTTGGATGAAATGAGCCATAATTCCGGATCAAAAATTAAGCTATCGGCTGCGAAAGGTAAATCGAAAGAAAAACTTTGACCTGATTGTGTGTGGTTAAAAACAATAGTGGTATCCGCAGCCGCACTTTTAAATTTAATAGGCACAGGCATTTCGAAAAAGAAAACAGATGGGTCGGATTGCGTTTGACTAAGAATAAGATTAACATGGTTATAAAAATCCTGGCTCCAATTAATTTTATAAGATGGAAAACCTTTACCATACACCCACTCATTAAAAAAACTATTTAAATCCATTCCGCTCACTAGCTCCAAATGACTCTTTAAATCCTCAGTATTAGCAAATGAATAGGCGTTTGCAGGGTCTTGCAGATAGCTGCGTAATGCGGCGAAGAACAAGCTATCGCCTAATTTCCATCGCAGCATATGCAGCACCATTGCACCTTTGGCGTAAACATTGTGAGAGTCGAAAATATGGGCAACATCGGCAGTATCATAGCAATACAAAGCACCGGCAGGGTCGCTACAGGCAAAACCAATTCTGATTTGCTTAAATGGCATCCACCATTGCGGTGAAATATGTTCATAGCACAAGCCACTTAAATAAACAGCAAACCCCTCGTTAAGCCATATATCGCCCCACGAAGCACAGGTTACTTTATCGCCAAACCAGTGGTGGCCTAGTTCGTGCGCAACGGTTTCAAACCCAAAATCGCCCATAAAGGTCATAGTTTGGTGCTCCATGCCACCACCCCATCCAAACTCAACCTGTCCGTATTTTTCTTTACTAAAAGGATAAAGTCCGAACAGCGAATCGTACAACTGCATAAACGGAATTACCATTTCCGTTTCCGATTTAAGTTTAGCGGTGTCTTCGGGATAGATATAATTAAGCACCGGTAAGGTATCAGCTCCAAATGGCACATAAATATTGTACGAAGCATAGTTGGTTACGGCCACGCAAATCAAATACGTAGCTATTGGGTACCGGTGTTTCCAGTGATATATCTTATTATTTCCAACCTGCAATTCTTCAACCAGTAAACCATTGCTTGCAACCTTAAAAGAGTCGGGAGTAGTAACAATTACATCCAGCGAATCAATTTTATCTGACAGTCCCTGTTTACAGGGCCACCAATCTTTTGCACCGTATGGTTCAGACAAAGTCCATATAATGGGTACACTATCATGCTTGCTTTGAACGAATGAACCGAAACCGTTTGACGGTGGTGTACCCTGGTAAAAAACCGATACGGAATCAACAGTGCCTTCAGTAATATTAACCGGTAAAGCTATATGGATTACATCGCCGGTGTGGGTAAAAGAAACCTTGCTTTGATGATATAAAATACTATCAACAGTTAAGGTATCATCCAAATCAAATTCAATGTATGAGATTGTAGTTGACGGAATAAAATAAGACGTCACTTCGCCTGATATGTAGTAAAAGTTAGGATTAACATTCAATTGCAGGCGTTGATAAACAATGTTGTTATTGTTTTCGGACCCGGTGCTTTTAAGAGATTTCATTTGAAGGAATTCTTTCTTCTCAGTGTCCCCAAACTTATAAGAGGCTTCCTGGGCGGAGAGGCAAATACCTAACAATAAAAAAAGGTTTACCCAAAATACTCTCATCAATTACCGAAGTTAGCAATTGTTGAACAATACCTCTAAGAGAGGGCTTGCCTATATTTTAACAACCTTATTTAATTTGAATAGCGAAACATGCCGGGAATATGCGCAGCAAGAGAATCGGCAATAACCACGTTATCGGTAGTGTTGGTAATAGGTTGCAGGGAGATATTTACGTTTTGAACGAGCTTGCTGAAATCGGCAATAATATTTACCGTTAGCACTTTTGTGCCGGTGGCAGTAAAAGCTGTATAAGGGGCTACTGAGTGATCGGGCAAATTCACGGTACGAAGCAGCGAATCGGTACCAATATGATAGCTAAAAGCTTTGTTGGGGCTTAAGTGATTGTTTGTACTATCAACAGCACCTTCGGCAGCCATAAAAATATAGCCGGTTGCATTAGTGGTAAAGTGCATTGCAGGGGTTTGCGCAGCTAATGGTCCTGAGTTATAGGTACCCGGGTCTGAATGGTTGGTGGTAGGGTCTATGCCTACATTAAATGAAATGCTTTTGTATGTTCCGATTGGGACACTACCGGCAATAATATTTTGGCCAGTGGAAGGTGTGAACAATATATAGCCAGGAACCGGGAGAAGTGTCCCATCGGTACCGGTTAATACTACGCCGGAAAGGTAGAACGAAGCGCGGTTGAAAGAAATACTATCGCCATTAGCGGTACTATATGATTTTCCCAGCACCAAAGAATCGGTGCCGAAATACGGGCTGATATTTAGGACAAGTAAAGATGTATCAGTAGGTAGTTTTTTACAGGCGCCGGTTAATATCAAGACAACTGCAAAAACGAAAATTGTAATTCCAGAAAACTGCTTCATGAATAATAAACTTTAATAAGCACGAGAGAAAACACGGGTTAAATATATTTTCTTTCGCTCACTTTAAACGAAACAGTCTTTGGGACAGCTGTAAATCGGGAAAATTAACAAAGCGATTCGGTCGTATTTATTGTTAAACCCTATCATCATTCAGTTGTCAAAGTTGCAAGAGAGACGAAGTTTGAGGTTATATTTACACAGCATGAACAGATATTTTACACTCCTTACATTGTTGTTTTTTGCCCCGGCTATCGCGAATGCTCAAAAAATGAGCAGTAGTCCGGTTGGAATTCAATATAGTACCAAAGCGTGCAGCGCATCTTTTACTAAAATCAAAATTGAGGGAGACAATAATGCCGCAAGCATACTGAAGATTTTAATTTCTCAAACTAAAAACCTGCAAAACGAACACGTATCGGTTAAGCTTAATTATGTAAATGAAAGCCCTGATGGTTTACATTATTCATTCACGCAGTTTTACCGGGGCATTCCTGTTTATCAATCAGAAATTAAGGTAAATACTGATAAGCATAATATCATTCATTCAATTTTTGATAACAGTTATGATACTAAGTTGTGGAGTTTGAGTTTGCCGGAAAATTCTATTAACCCGGTTATTGCCATTAACTCCAAAACCGAAGAACCTGTTATCGCGGAACTGACGGTTGTAAATAATACGCTTGAGACGCTTACGAGTGGGGGTGAGGTTATTTTTCAGCGGGACATGAATAGTTATTACCAACCGCAGGACTCGATGGTAACGGGCAAGGTTTTTAATCCCGACCCGCTTACTACTTCGCAGCATGTGTATACAGACATAGCATCCATAATTTCGGGTGATACGCTGCATTACGATAACAACAGCGGCTCGGATGCCCCATGGATGGATGCTGAGCAGCAAACTGTAAACTTTATGGCGACATTTAACGATAGCGTTTTTACTTTGGCAAGTCCGTATGTTGAGTTGACTAATTTCAGCGCTAACCTACCTGATGTTACACCGGTCAGTTCAACAACACCACAGTTTAATTTTAACCGTTCACAGTCTGGCTTTCAGGATGTAAATGCGTTCTATCATATCAGCACGCATCGAAATTATGTTGCCGGTTTGGGATTTAATTGTGCCGATTCGCTTGTTTTAATTGATACGCATGCCCTATATTCAGACAACTCTTTTTTCTCGCCAAGCTATTATCCCCGCAGAATTTTATATGGCATTGGTGGAGTGCCTGATGCTGAAGATGCAGATGTGGTAGTGCATGAATACTGTCATTCACTATCGTATAACTGTGCACCGGGTAGTAACATCGGCGAGGAAAGAAATGCATTGGATGAAGCATTTTGTGATTATAACGCAGCCGCATACTCAAAAGCAAGAAGCACATTTAACGATGAGTGGGTTTATAATTGGGATGGGCATAATCAATACTGGCCAGGTAGAGTTGTAAATTCGAGTGCGGTTTACCCGGGCAGTGGCCACTTAAGCGGCAATATATACCTGGATGGTGAGATGTGGAGTGCTGTTTTGTTTGCCTTGAATGGAGATTTGGGGCGAGGCATAACCGACAGCCTTATTTACCAAACACATTATAGCTATGCCCAAAATATTACAATGGCGCATGCGGCATTATTACTAATTGATGCTGACTCATTATTGTTTAACGGCGCACACTACTGCACCATTTACGATAGACTGTTGCAGCACGGTTTTGTAAGCCAAAGTAACAATGGTTGCTGGCCGCTTGCGGTTAATTCATATGGAGAAACAGGGGATTTTGGATTTACGCAAACCGGTAATGCATTCACTCTTTTTAATGGTGATTTGACACCAGTTCGAATTGAAGTTTTAAGTATTACCGGACAATTGATTGCATACATCGGCCCTAACGGAGATGCAGTTTTTAATTACGACAATTCTAAAATTGCGAGTGGCGTTTACCTGGTAAATGTGGTTTCGGCTAATGGTAGCGCCACTTTTAAATGGGTAAAGGCAGGCAGATAAATTAAGGCTGAAACGGTACGTAGCTAAACATGTTTGATATACTATCGGCGACCAAAGTGGCAGTATTAGCCTGGGCAGTGTTTCCGAAAGAGTTGCCGTTGCCGTTAAGGCTGTTGCTGATGGTAATACCTTCAAAAAGCTTTCCGTAATCGCATACAATGCTAACGAAATGCACCCTACCTTGGGAAACAGTAAAGTTTAGCCCCGACATTGTTACCAATTGCCTGTTAGCATTACCGCCAATTTGATAGTTAACCGCCACCGGGCTATGAGAACCCGAAGGAAGAATGTAGCCGGAGAAATAGAAGAATTTAAAGCCTTCGCCTGCACCGAAATACATGTTAGGCTCAAGAGTAGACGAAAGCACAGAGTCCTGGTTTGTTGCGTTGCTATCTACCGCAGGATTAATTGCATTGGTTAATGAATCGAGACCAACGTAAAATTTGATGGCGGAGTAATTTCCGGAAGGCACTACACTCGTAATATTGTAATCCTGCTTTTCGTAGGTCTTTAAAAGTAATGAGCCGGGAATGGTATACCAGGAACCATCGGTTTTTTGCAGGCTAACACTGCTAATGTAAAAACGGGCATCGTTGATAGCCATCAGGCGACCGTTATGATCGGGATATAACTGACCTTCCACCGCTACTGTATTTGTATCAATTTGAGTGGAAAGATGCAACCCGAATTGTCCGAATTGAGTGACCTCTTTTTTACTACAGCCCGAAAGGAAGAAAAGAATCATTAAAACTGCTGAAGCTATGCTAGCTGAATAAAACCTGCTTTTCATCTAAAATTATAATTTAAGTAAAACCAATATTGCAAAGAACTTACAATAAAAACAAGGTTTGCTAATAAAACCTTGCAGGCATTATCAATTATTCTGGGCTCCCTGTAGTATCCAGCAATAAATTTTATGGGATGTGCAGGCATCCAGCTGGCCCGTTGGAGGCATGATTGGGCTACCACCCGGCACCATTTGCATATATAAAATGCTGTTATTGGGATTGCCGGCAACAACAATTCCCGTACCAGTCCGCATGATAGAAGTATATGCATTTGCCGAATCGAGCGCTACATTATGATTAGCCCCCGAGGCTGAAATATGGCAACCGGAAAGTGCACAATTTGCAGCAAAAAGAGGGATGATATCGTTTTTGAAAGATACGGTGGAGCAAGTTTGGCAGTTATTGTCCTTCGACTTGTCATTTGCACAATTGCTAAGGGCTAATAACAGGATTAAACCAAATAAAATTGCTCCACCGGTTTTCATAAAATTTTTATCGCTGGCCAGGTTCGTATGTAAACATGTTTTGTATACTATCGGCGACTAATGTAGCTGTAGATATTTGTTGCCCGCTGCCAAAGGTGTTACCAATGTCGTTATTACCGGTGCTGATATTAATTCCCTCTAAAAGTTTTCCGTAATCGCACCATATATGCACGTAGTGCAAAAGATTAGGTAGCACCGTGTAATTAAGCAAAGGCATTGTAATTAATTGCCGGTTAGTTACGCTACCAATTTGATAATTAACCGCCACAGGGCTATGCGAACCGGTAGGTAATATTGAACCTGATAGATACAGGAATTTGTAACCCTGCCCTGCACCAAAATACATGTTAGGCTCAAGTATAGAAGACAGGATAGTATCCTGCCCTGATGAACTATTGTGCGATGACGGTAAACTTGCATTGGTAGCTGAATCAAGGCCAACGTAGAACCTTATACCGGTATAATTGCCCGATGGGACACTGGCGATGACATATTCCTCAACCTCATAAGTTTTTAAAATCATGGAATTGGGAATATCATACCAAGTGCCATTTGCATTTTGCAAACTGATATCAGTAATATAAAAACGGGCATCGTTAATAGCCATCAGGCGGCCGTTATGATCGGGATATAACTGGCCAAGCACGCCAACTTCGTTCGTATCAATTTGAGTATGCAGGTGCAAGCCTATAGAGCCATTGGCGGGCTTATCTTTATGGCAACCACTAACCGCTACTAACGAAGCCAGTGCTATGACCAGGCTTACTACTGAATAAATTTTCGTTTTCATATTTTTATTGTTGTTAAAGTTAATGGATAATTTTTAGAACTTGTAAAAGACACCGGCTTCGAAAGTAAAGCGCTGGAGGGGTTCGCCGCTCCAGTTTAAAAAACTCATCATCATTGGCGAAATGGACGTTGAAAAAGCTACGTGCTTATAATATATATTAAGTCCAGCGCTGGCACTAATATAATCGCCGCCAGTGTAGGTAAGGGCCTGCTTTTGATAAACGTTGTAAAAAATGTGGTCGTAATTTACCCCGGCTGTTGGGGTAATAGAAACCCCCTTTAGCGGGCCAAATATGTAAAAGGCGGTTAACTCTTCTTTGAGTTTATCGCCATACCTTAGTTGCTGATTGTTAACGAGGTCTTTTTTGTAACCGGTAACTACATTAAAACCAAACTTTTTATAACTAAGGGTGTAAACGGCATTCATTAAAAAATCGACACTGCCGGTGCCCATTTCAAAATCGGTAGTGGTCATGCCATCAGCATCCATTTTAAACCGGCCGGTTGGCACTTTTACACCGAAGCCGAACTTTAGCTGGTGTTTTACTTTTTTGCCTGTGCATTTTTTAGGGTCGAAAACCGAGTATTGCACTAAAACCGTGGCATCGCCTAAGCCTGTGGTACGGGTAAAGCTGCCCGAATAGCTCTCGCTGATAATATGAACAGGGAGAAAAAAAGAAAGCTGAAAGCGTTTGGGCAATTTAACCCTGCCAAACACTTCGAGTGTATTCATTCTGTCAACAGCCGCCTTTCCGGGGCCCATCATAGTCATTTGCTCGCCCGACATTACCATATTCATAACGGGATACGCTATGGCATCGTAACTGGCATACGAATACCTAATACCTACAAGATGGTTATCAAGGTTGGGCAGAATAGAATAATTGCTGCTAGCCGAATTACAGCAACAAGCTTGTGAATTTACCCGCACATATGATGCCGCAAGCACCAACGCAATTAAAATTGCTCTCATCATTAAAATTTAAAATGATCAATCAAATACATTAAGAGGAGAAGAAACACTTCGCCCCTAAAACTGATTGATTAAGCCGCAGGTGGCTTGAGGAGCGCATTGCTATTAGCTGACAAAGGTTTGGCAACATTATCAAGGGCAAAATGAGTTACGTTATAAGCAGGGAAATAAGCAATAGAAACATCCTGCATTTCATTCGAAAATATTTCGTCTTTTTCTTTAAACGATTGGGTGGATTGCTTTTCGCCTTCCTCCGCTTTCTTCAATTGCTTAGACAAATAACAGTGCCCGTTACAGTGTAAAGAGGGATTGTTTTTGTTGATACAAAGCTGCTTAGTAATATACTCCTTATTGATGTGATAATAAACGCCAATACCCACATTCACCATCATTTGAGAGATGATAAGCACCGCAAGTATTATGGAGAGCGCCTTTTTCAAGTTGCAGCAAATGTATATGGCGATTTTGGTTTAACCAAATATTTAACAACAGGGCAGCTTATATAAAGCGGACGACTGAAGTTTTGTAATCGGAATAGGATGAACCGTGCATTTTTTGCAAAAAGTCTTCCTCTAACCTTACCTGAATTTGTATCAGCACATAGCCAATAACCAATAATAATACGGTAAGCGCATTCGGCGTAACCAATGCCAAACCCAATACCGAGGCCATCATGCCTAAATAAATAGGATTGCGCGAAAAACGGAAAACGCCTTGTGTTACCAGGCTTGTTTTTTGCGACTCGTCAATGCC
>CAIOTH010000137.1 GCA_903861145.1 uncultured Bacteroidota bacterium
ATTGTTTATATGGTAACGCCCGATAAGGACTACGCCCAGCTGGTTGAAAAAAACATTTTCATCTATAAGCCGGCACGGTCGGGAGGTGATGTAGAAATTTTAGGGGTGGAAGAAATAAAAAAGAACTGGGAGGTTGAATCGCCGCTACAGGTAATTGACATTTTAGGTTTAATGGGCGATGCCGTTGATAATATTCCCGGCATACCGAAGGTAGGTGAAGTAACTGCCAAAAAGCTGATTAAAGAATTTGGCTCGGTTGAAAATGTAATTGCTAACGCCGATAAAATAAAAGGCAAGGTTGGCGAAAACGTAAAGCAATTTGCGGAGCAGGGTTTAATGAGCAAACGTTTGGCCACTATTAATTTAAACGTGCCTATTGAAGTGGATGATGAGGATTTAAAGGTTGAAGCACCCGATAAAGAAAAGCTAACCGCCATTTTTGCGGAACTTGAATTCCGTACACTGGGTAAAAGAATCTTTGGCTTAGATTACTCCGCTAATCAACCAACAGCGCATACAGCATCTAACACATCAACACCCTCCTCGTCCGGCACACAACAGGATTTATTCTCGGGCGGTGACATTTCTGTGGTTGAAGATACGGTTGCGCGTGGCCGTAATATTTCAAACACTGCGCACAACTACCATGTAGTGCAAGGTGATGAAGCACTTAATGCTTTGGTTAAAACTTTAGAGGCAGAAAAAGAGTTTTGCTTTGATACCGAAACCACCTCGCTTGATTATTTCAGCCTTGATATGGTGGGCATGAGTTTTAGTGTTAAAGAAGGCGAGGCTTATTATGTTCCTTGTCCTGCTAACCATGAGGAAACAAAAAAGATTGTGCATTATTTCAAGCACTTGCTGGAGAGCAAAACGCACTTAAAAATTGCCCAGAACCTGAAGTTCGACTTGCTGGTTTTTAAAAGGTACGATGTGCACGTAAGCTTGCCCATTTATGATACCATGTTGGCCCATTATTTAGTTGAGCCTGACCTTAAACACGGCATGGATTATTTAAGTGAAACCTACCTCGGGTACACTCCTGTTTCTATTGAGGAGTTAATAGGCAAAAAGGGAAAGAACCAGGGCAGCATGCGCGATGTTGAGTTGGAGAAGATAAAAGAATACGCCGCCGAGGATGCCGATATTACCCTTCAGTTAAAGCACAAAATTGCCCCGATGGTTAACCATCAGGATGTGGAAAAGGTGCTTGACGAAATTGAACACCCGTTGATTGAAGTGTTAGCCGACATGGAGTTTGAAGGCGTTAAAATTGACGAGGGATTTTTGCATCAATTCTCTTCTGTTCTTGAAAAAGACATGCTAAAGGTGCGCGATGAAATTTATTCCATGGCCGGCACTGAATTTAACGTTGATTCGCCAAAGCAGATGGGAGACATTCTTTACGGGCATCTCAAACTACCATTCGAAGGCAAAAAAACATCCACCGGCCAGCTATCTACAAATGAAGATGCTTTACAGGGCTTGATTAAACATCATCCTATAGCCGCGAAAATTCTTGACTACAGGCAAATCACCAAGCTAAAATCTACTTATGTAGATTCATTGCCACAGCTTATTAATAAGCAAACAGGTAGGGTGCACACAACTTTCAGGCAAGCTATTGCAGCCACCGGCAGATTAAGCTCCGACAATCCGAACCTGCAAAACATTCCTATACGAAGTGAGCGCGGACAGGAAGTGCGAAAAGCTTTTATTGCGCGCGATGCCGACCACATTTTGGTTTCAGCCGACTACTCACAAATTGAATTGCGCATTGTTGCCGAGCTTAGTGGTGATGAAAACATGCTGGATGCTTTTGAAAAGAAAATAGATATCCATACTGCCACTGCGGCCAAAGTATATGGTGTTGCCATTGATGGTGTAACCAAAGAAATGCGCTATAAAGCCAAGAGCGTAAACTTCGGTATTATTTATGGCCAGGGAGCTTTTGGGCTGGCAGAAAATATAGGTGTATCGAGGGGAGAAGCCAAAACCATAATAGACAATTATTTTTTGCAGTTTCCTAAGATTAAAGAATACATGAGTCACAATATCCAGTTTGCGCGCGAGCATGGATATGTGCAGACTATAAAAGGCCGTAAACGTTACCTCAAGGATATTAATTCTAAAAACTTCACGGTGCGCGGTTTTGCGGAACGAAATGCCATTAATTCACCAGTACAAGGTAGTGCAGCCGATTTAATAAAGCTAGCCATGATTGGCATACATCATGAGTTTAAACAGCGCAAACTAAAATCGAAAATGACACTGCAGGTGCATGATGAGTTGGTTTTTGATGCGCACAAGGACGAAGTAGAAATTATTAAGCCCATTATTTACGAGCAAATGGTTAACGCTATTAAAACACGGGTGCCCATTGAGGCAGAAATTGGAACCGGTAATAATTGGTTAGAGGC
>CAIOTH010000138.1 GCA_903861145.1 uncultured Bacteroidota bacterium
AATGCCCAAACCGCGATTGTAGCAACCCTCACTGTCGACTCGACTCATATTTTAATTGGCGACCATTTAAACGTTAAGCTGGCACTTAAGCATCCTAAAAACTTAAAGATTGCTATGCCGGTTGTAAAAGACAGCGTGGGCAATATGGAGTTTATTTCCGCTACGAAGATTGACACAATTGTTCAACCAACCGACGAGATATACGCGCAAACATATACCATATCGGCTTTCGATTCAGGGCAGTTTCATGCCGGGCCGATACCGGTATACTTTAAAAATAGCAATGGTGCAATAGACACTCTGTTATCAAACAGCATAATTATAGATGTAAATACATTACCGGTTGATACCATGCGGCCATTTAAACCCATTAAGGGCCCATTGAAAGTGCCTTACAGCTGGCGCGAATTTTTGATTTATATTATTGCAGGATGGCTGTTGTTGTTATTGTTGGTTGGCGGATTTTTAGTTTGGAGAAGGTACATGAAAGAAAAGCCGGTTGCTACCGGTCGACCGGTTCCGCAAGACCCTGCACATATATGGGCACGTAAGGAGTTGAAAAAACTGGAAGAAGAAAAGCTTTGGCAAAAGGGAGAAACCAAAATTTATTATAGTCGCTTAACCGATACGCTGCGCCTTTACCTTGAATACCGCTTTAGCTGGCTGGCCCTTGAGTCAACCACCGAAGAAATTGAGCACGCTATTGGTAACTATAACATGAAAGAAAAGGCAAAGGATAATTTGCTACAAATATTACGCGCCGCTGACCTTGTAAAGTTTGCCAAGCAACAACCAATGCCCGATGCAAATATTAAGGCCATGGAAAGTGCGTACAAGTTTATTGATTTTACCGAACCTAAAGAGGACGAGGACAAAGAGAAGAAGAGCTAGATTTTATTATGTTCAACAATCTATCACATATCACGTTCCTTTATAAATGGGTGCTTTGGCTAATACCGCTGGTATTTGTTTGGGCGGGTGTGTGGTGGTATTTCCTTTCAAAAAAAGCATATCCCTCTCTCAGGCTATCATCTACAAAGGCTTTTGCGGGCTACCCGGTACCGGTTAAAGCAAAAATTAAGCAATGGCTGCCGCTGTTACGCGTAGCCTCCCTTATTCTTCTTCTGGTGGCCATCGCCCGTCCGCAAACTTCGTTTGATGAAGAAAAAGTAACAACCGAAGGCATTGATATTGTTTTGGCAATAGATGTATCGGGCTCTATGCTATCTGAAGATTTTAGCCCTAATCGTATAGGTGCCGCGAAAAGAGAAGCCATGGAGTTTGTTGATAGCCGTCCGCACGACCGAATTGGTATGGTGGTATTTTCCGGCGAAAGCTTTACTCAATGCCCTATTACTATTGACCACGCTGTTTTAAAAAGCCAAATAGATAAAGTGCAGAATGGCCTAATGGAAGACGGCACTGCTATTGGTAATGGCTTAGCTACTTGTGTGGACCGCTTAAGAGAAAGCACCGCTAAAAGCAGGGTAGTGATATTGATGACTGACGGGGTAAATAACCGTGGATCCGTTAGCCCGGAGGACGCCGCCGATATTGCGGTACAATATAAAACAAGGGTTTACACCGTTGGTATTGGCACTAATGGTAAAGCCCGCACACCGGTTGCCATGGGACCCGATGGTAAATTAATATTTGATTATGTGGCGGTAGAAATTGACGAAGCAAGGTTAAAACAGATTGCTAAAAAAACGGGTGGCCAGTATTTCCGCGCAACCGATAACAAAACGCTAAAGGCCATTTATGCGCAAATTGACAAGCTTGAAAAAACAAAAATTGAAGTATCGGCATACCAGCGCAAAACCGAAAAGTTTTATGCTTTTGTGTTGTTGGCCGGTTTTTTTTTAATGATAGAAATATTGTTGAGGTATTTAGTAGTAAGAGCAATACCATAAGATGGCCGTTTCGGCTCTGGTTTCCCCTTTAGGGGACGGAAGGGGCTGGCTGTTGAAGTAGGGGTTAAAAGATTTAAAAAGGAAATTAAGAGGTGAACCCTTTTGTTGGAAAATGAGTAATAATATGTCACGTTCAACCATCATACATTACCTGTGGCTACTGGTGCTTTTAGTGCCGGTGCTGGGCGTATTTATATTGATGCGTGAAGATGCATTCAGGTTTGCGCATAAGGATTATTTATGGCTGTTATGCGCTTTGGCTCCGGCATTGGTATTATTTACTGTTTTTCATGTTTGGCGCGAACATAACCTTGAGCGTTTTGCCAAACCTGCGCTTTTAGATGCCTTGATTCCTGAATCATCTTTCAACAAACTACTCACCAAATTCATTTTGCTTTCGCTGGCCTTTGAGTTTGTGGTGATTGGTTTTGCCGGCCCACAAATTGGTACCAAGCAGGAGAAAGTAAAGCGCCAGGGTATTGATGTAATAGTTGCGCTCGACGTGTCAAACTCAATGCTGAGCGAGGATGTAAAACCAAGCCGTTTGGGACGAGCAAAGAACTTTATATCCAACTTCATCGACTCATTACAAAACGACCGCCTGGGTATGATTGTGTTTGCCGGCAAGGCTTATAGGCAAATGCCTTTAACGGTTGATTACGGTGCGGCGCGCATGTATTTAAAGTCGCTTAACCCCGGCATGGTTCCTACCCAGGGCACCAATATTGCTGAAGCCGTTAATATGGCTAACGAAGGCTTTGTGCAAGAAGAGAACACACACAAAGCACTTATTATTATATCTGACGGAGAAGACAATGAGGGAGGGGTGAATGAAGCCGTTGAGGAGGCAGTAAAGAGTGGCGTAAAAATATTTACAATTGGCGTCGGGTCCGAAAACGGCGCACCGATTCCCTCCGGTACCGATTTTAAGCGTGATGAAGAGGGCAAGATTGTGCTATCCAAAATGAACCAGGATATGATGCGGGATATTGCAAGCCGCGGCGGTGGCAAATTCTTTTTATTGGGCTCAGGAAAAGATGAAATCACTGCTATTTTTAAAGAGCTGGGCCGAATCAACACCAAAGAATATGAAGAGCTGACCTTTACCGATTTTGATGAACAGTACCGCTGGTGTTTAATTATTGCAGTAGTGCTTTTGTTTATTGAATGGATTATTAGCGAACGAAAAGTAAAATGGAAAATATAAGCGTCATGAAAAAGATGAAGGCCCGGCAGGCATCCGTATGGATGTTGCTGATGCTATGCTTTTTTGCATGGCCGGCAATGGCACAAAACCCTTTAGCCCCACCTAAAGAAAGGGCTGACACCCGTACCGGTAACACGCAATACGAAAAAGACAATTACACGGATGCTGAAGCCAATTATAAAAAGGCCCTTGGCAAAAAGAGCGACATGCCTGAGGCCACCTTTAACCTCGGCGATGCAGTGTATAAACAAAAGCGGTACGATGAGGCCATTAAACAATTTCAAACCTCTGCTCAAACCAACCCAGACCCTAAAGTCAAAGCGCAGGCATACCACAACTTAGGCAATTCGTATTTAGAACAGAGAAAGTGGGAAGACGCAGCAAAATCTTACAAAGAGTCGCTTAAACTAAATGCTACCGACAAGGACACTAAGTATAACCTGGCCTATGCTAATGCCATGCTGATACAACAAAAGCAAGACCAGCAAAAGAAAAAGGACGATAAGAAGGACGACAAAAAAGACAAAGACAAGGATAAAAAGGACGATAAGAAAGACCAGCAACAAGGTAAAAAACCCGATTCACCGGAGGATAAACCGGGCGACAAGGGCAAAGACCAGCAAGGGAAAAACGAGCAAAAAAAGGCCGGCGGCCAAATGACAAAAGAGCAGGCCGATAAAATTTTAGATGCCTTGAAGAGCGAAGAACAGAAGACGAATCAGAAGGTGCAACAGAAACAAGTAAAGGCAACGAATGTAAAAATTCAAAAAGACTGGTAGGTTTGCAGCCTTTTTAACCGGTGTTTTTGCTAAAAATAATTAAGCAGGATACAAAGGAGTTGGCTATACGTAGTTGAAAGATGAATTTTGTAAAACCATGAACAATAGCATACAACAAAAAAAAGTATTTGTAAGCACGAAAGGCCTTTTCGTGTTGTGCATTGCATTTTTTGCCTTGTCGTGCAATCAGCTTTTGGGTCAGGTAAAATTTTCGATGAATGCTCCGACATCTATTGGAGTTAACCAGCAATTTCAGCTTGATATTACGATTGAAAATGGTGACCTTAATACTTTAAAACCACCAACGGTAAATGATTTTCAGGTTTTGGGCGGCCCCTATCCTACCAATAGCTTTGCTATAGACAATGGCCGGATGACACAATCGGTAACTTATTCGTATGCCTTAAAACCTAAGCAAGAAGGGACTTTTAAAATTGGCAAGGCCAGTGTAACTATAGGGGGTGCCACATTGCAATCAAATGAGTTGACTATTACAGTGACAAAAGCCGTAACTCAACCGGCACAATCACAACGGCGCAGGGACCCTTTTGATCCGTTTGACCCCTTTGGTCAGCGGCAACAACAACAAGAGGCGGAACCTTCGCAGGCCGATTTGATTAAACAAGTTAAGGATGATGTTTTTATTAAACTGGAATTAAGCAAAGGATCGGTTTATGAAGGTGAAATGCTGACCGCTACTTACAAACTTTATTTTAGGCGCGACCTTACAGCTTTGAATCCCGAGAAGGTACCCGCGTTTGAGGGGTTTTGGAGCCAGGAGGTGGAAGGAGATGCAAAGGCTAAGCGGAAAACGGAAACGTATAATGGCAAACAATACGAGGTGCTTGAACTCTTTAAATACAACCTTTATCCGCAACGAAGTGGCGCTTTAAAGGTTCCGAGTGCCCAGGTAAAAGTAGCAGCCGTAGTACGCCGCCAACCAAGAAGTGCGTTTGATGCTTTTTTTAATGATGGTGGGGCAGTACAAGTGCCGCTTGATTTAAAATCTGAGGGCGGTACGGTAAACGTTAAAACGTTGCCTGAAAGCGGAAAACCTGCCGATTTTACAGGGGCTGTTGGAAAGTTCAATTTCGAAACCTCTATTTCTAGCAACGAGGGCAAAACGGATGACCCCATTACCTATACGGTTAAAATTTCGGGTACCGGAAATTTGAAGTTAATAGAATCGCCGGCATTAAAATTGCCCTCGGCATTTGAGGTGTACGACCCCAAAACCAAAGAGAACATTACCAATGGTGCCGCCGGCCTTACCGGTAGCAAGCAATACGATTACCTGGTTATACCCCGGCAACCGGGGGATTACAAAATTGACAGCCGGTCATTTTCATACTTTGATCCTACGTCAGCAAAATATGTAACTATCAATTCGCCCGAATATGCGCTTAAAATAACGGGCCCGCCCTCAAAAAATCTGAACACCGGCGCCTCTGCCTCGGTGAGCAAACAGGATGTTTCGGTACTTGGACAAGACATACGCTATATTAAAACCACCACACCGGCATTTAATAAAGCCGATAGCCCGTTTTTTGGCTCAATGAGTTTTGTGGGCATGTATTCCGCACCCTTTCTGCTTTTTCTGGGCCTTATAGCCTTAAGAAGAAGGAATGATACCATGGCCGCTGATGTGGTTGGCACCAAAAGAAGAAGGGCCATTAAGCTTGCTAAAAAGAGATTGACCCTGGCCGATAAACATCTTAAAACTGATGACAAGAAAGCGTTTTACGATGAGGTTTCAAGGGCTACCTGGGGTTATTTGGGTGATAAGCTGAACATTGATATGGCTGAACTTTCGAAAGATAATGTAGAGGAGAAATTACAGGCCCGCGCTGTAAAACCAGAAACGGTTGCCAAACTAAAAGCATTGATAAATACCTGCGAGTTGGCCTTATACGCACCGGTTAGCGATGAGCACACCGAGATGAAAAAGAATTACGATGCAGCCATGAATTTGATTGCCGATTTGGAAGACGAGGTCAAAGCATAAACTACGAAGAATAGAAATGTTTAGCAAGAGAATACATAATACTAGTAGCGTTACCATGGGTTGTTTAATGGTGTGCTTATTGCTTTGCCTTTCGTCAATAATATTTGCTCAACAGCCAACAGACTTGTACAAATCTGCCGCCCAGCTTTATAAAACCAACCAGTTTGACCAGGCCGCTGCCGACTACGAAAAAATATTATCGCAAGGTTATAAAACAGCAGAGGTGCATTACAACCTGGGCAATTGCTACTATAAACTAAATAGCATTAATAAGGCAATACTTAATTACGAACGCGCACTCAAGCTCGCTCCGCAGGATGAGGATGCTTTGCACAACCTGGCGATAGTAAATACAAAGGTGATTGACAAAATACAACCGGTGCCAGGTCTGGCAATTTTAAATGCGTGGGATGGGCTAATAGATGCTAAAACATCGCACGGCTGGGCATTGATGGCACTTGGCTTTATATGGCTGGCGCTGGTGTTTTTCGCGGTTTATCTTTTTGTGGGTATTCGCCGCTTTTCAATGGCCGTGGGCGCTATACTAGTTATACTTTCGGTCGCAGTTATTTCAGTTGCGGCTAGTAAAAGCAATAAAGAACAGCAAAGCGATGCCGCCATTTTAATGGTATCTAACTCGTTTGTAAAAAGCGCCCCCGATACCAATGGCAACGACCTCTTTATGTTGCACGAAGGCGTTAAGTTTCAGATACTTGACCGCGTAGGCGAGTGGAGCAAAATCCGTTTAGCCGATGGCAAAGTTGGCTGGATTGAGCGTGGAAATTATGAGAAGATATAGGCTTCGTGCCTTTGCGAATCCCGTTTTTGCGCCCTTCAATCTAATTTTGCAGTTACCGCAAAACTTACTATATTCGCATCTGAATTTGAGGAAGTAGAGGGGACGAGAGTCCCCTCTCGTTTTTTCTACAGGTGTCGGTTTGGCTTTAAAAACAGCAAAACGACATCGAAAGAGGTTGAAAAATGGATCAGGAGATAGTAAAACAGAAAATTGCCGAATGGCTGCAGCCGCTGCTGGAGGAAAAGAACCTCTTTCTGGTAGATGTGCGGATATCAATGGGCAGAAAAATTGAGGTTTTTGCCGATAGCGATACCGGTATTACAATTGAAGAGTGTGCGCTTATTTCGCGGCTTGTAGAGAGCCATTTAGATGGAAGCGGCCTGGTGCCCGATAATTATATCCTCGACTCATCGAGCCCGGGTATGACAAACGGATTAAAAGTGCCACGGCAGTATAAAAAGCGCATTGGCCGCGTGTTAGAAGTTGATAAAAACGATGGTACGCATATAGATGGCACATTGCTTGAGGCTAACGACGAGCAAATAAAGCTACAGGAAATAAAAGCCGAGATAAAAAAGAAGGATAAAAAGAAAGGAGTTAAAGAGGAAGAACCGAAAGAATATGTTGTGAAGTACAATGACATTAAAAAAGCGGTGCTTCAATTTAAATTTTAATAAAAACAGCGTAACTTAATTAAGCATATTACTGAACTAAAACTATAAATCTTCAAAACACAAAATCAAAAATCATGAACAGTCTAGATCTGATTGACTCATTCAGCGAGTTCAAACAAATGAAGAACATCGATCGTCCTACGATGATGAAGGTGCTGGAAGACGTTTTCCGTACTCTTCTCCGTAAAAAATATGGCGATACCGATAACTTTGATGTTATTGTAAACACCGATAAAGGTGACCTTGAAATTTGGCACCGCCGGGTAATTGTTGCGGATGATGCGGTTGAGAACCCCATTTTGCAAATTGGCATTACCGAAGCCAAAGCGCTGGAAGAAGATTTTGAAATAGGTGAAGAAACATACGAGAAGATAGAACTTGAAAGCTTCGGCCGCCGCGCCATTTTAGCTGCCCGTCAAACACTGGCATCACGCGTAGGCGATTTGGAAAAAGACGAAGTTTTCAAAAAATATAAAGACAGAATAGGCGAAATTATTTCAGCCGAAGTTTACCAGGTTTGGAAGAAGGAAATTTTGTTGTTGGATGAAGAGGGTAACGAATTGTTGCTTCCTAAATCTGAGCAAATCAAAACCGACTTCTTCAAAAAAGGCGAAAACGTTCGTGCTGTGGTACGCAAGGTTGAGTTGAGAAACGGAACTCCCTTTATCATTCTTTCAAGAACTGACAACGCTTTCCTTGCCAAGTTGCTTGAGCAGGAAGTTCCCGAAATTTTTGATGGCTTGATAGTTGTAAAAAACATTGTTCGCGAACCGGGCGAAAAAGCGAAGGTGGTGGTTGAATCTTTTGACGACCGTATTGACCCGGTGGGTGCTTGTGTGGGTGTTAAAGGCTCACGTATCCACGGTATAGTTCGCGAATTGAAAAACGAAAACATCGATATCATTAACCACACTAACAATTTATCGTTAATGGTTCAACGTGCTTTGGCTCCGGCTAAAATCACTTCAATCGATATCAACCAGGAAACCAAGAGGATTTCGGTTTATCTGAAACCCGACCAGGTTAGTTTGGCCATTGGTAAGCGCGGAGTAAACATTAAACTGGCAAGCCGTTTGGTAGGTTTTGAAATAGATGTTTATCGCGAGAACGAAGAGGGCAGTGAAGAAGAATACGATATTGACTTAGATGAATTTGCAGATGAGATTGACGACTGGATGATAGACGAGTTGAAGAAGATTGGTTGCGATACAGCTAAGAGTGTACTATCGTTGAACGACGAAGAATTAGTGCGCAGAACAGATCTTGAAGAGGAAACGATAAAAGAGATAAGAAAGATACTTCAGAGCGAGTTTCAGGATGAATCGAAATCCTGATTTGAGCGATGAAAACGGCAAAACAAAACGAAAAAAAGAGGTGATCTGTATTGGGTGATTAGTAAAACCAATACAGGTCACCCATATTACGATCATTAAAAACAAATTATGGCAGAAGCACCAAGCATGCGATTGGCAAAAGCCGCAACAACTTACAACGTAAGTACCGACCACTTACTTGAAAAGTTGAAACAAAGCGGTTTTGTGTTGGAGAACAAACCTACGTCTAAACTTACCACCGAAATGATTTCGGTGTTGGAGAAGGCTTTTGGTGTAGATAAGGCAATTAAAGAGCAAGCCGATAGTACCCAAATGGCTGACAAGGCCAAGAAGGAAAGTGTGGAGATGGCGAAGGATAATATTGCCACGCACAAAAAAGAGAAGGACGAAAAAGAGGTGCTGATTAAAACAAATCTGGCCCCTAAAGAAAAAGAAGAAGAGGTCGTTCAAACTATTGCCGCCGATAAAGTGCAATTGGAAGGACCTAAAATAATGGGCACTGTTGATTTGGATAAACCCAAAAAAACCAAGAAGAAAGCTGCCGAAGAAGAAGTTGTAGCGCCAGAAGTGGAGGAAGTAAAAGAGAAAGAAACTGTAACGAAGGGCGAGAAAATCCCTAAGAATGAAACTCCGGTAGTAGAAGAAACACCTGTTGAGCCAGGCAAAAAAGTTGTTGAGGCTGAAACTGAGCAGCGTATTACGACTAAATATCAAACCCTGGAAGGGCCGAAAGAAGTAGGCCGAATAGACCTTACCAAGTTTGAAGAAAAACCAAAGAAAAAGGAAGAACCGAAAGTAGATGCTGCCGGTGATGCCGTTAAGAAAAACAGGACCCGCAAATTAATTCAAAAGAAGGTGCGTCCACCTTTGGCGGGCGACCAGTATTATGATAAAAAGGTAGAAAACTTCCAACGCAAGCGCGAAGTATTACCTGCACGAAAACCCGATGCTCCTCAACAACCTGCTGAAATCAGCGAAAAGGAAATTGAAGATAAAATCAGGGCAACAATGGCGAAAATTCAGGCGCAAACCGCTAAGAGTGATCGCTCGAAATTCAGAAGAGGTAAGCGGGAAGCCATACAGGAAAAGATGGCCAGCGAAGAACAGGAGGGAAGAGAAAATAACAAGCTACAGGTTGCCGAGTTTACCTCGGTATCTGAGTTGGCAAGTTTAATGAATATAGCACCGGTTGCGGTAATACAAACCTGTATGCAATTGGGTGTTATCGTTTCTATTAACCAGCGTTTGGATGCCACCATTATTGAATTGGTTGCTGCAGAGAATGGTTATGAAATAGAATTTATTTCGGCTGCCGACCAAACAGCTTTTGTTGAAGATCACGTTGATACACCTGAAGAATTAAAACCACGTGCCCCAATCGTTACTATCATGGGCCACGTTGATCACGGTAAAACATCATTGCTTGATTATATCCGTAAAACCAACGTCGCCGGTAAAGAGGCCGGCGGTATTACGCAGCACATTGGTGCTTACGAAGTAACCACAGCCAGCGGAAAACAAATTACCTTTTTGGATACACCGGGCCACGAGGCGTTTACCGCCATGCGTGCACGGGGTGCCAAGGTTACCGACGTTGCAGTAATAGTAATTGCGGCTGATGATGCCGTGATGCCTCAAACAAAAGAAGCTATTAACCACGCGCAAAGTGCGAATGTGCCTATGATATTCGCCTTTAACAAGATTGATAAAGACGGCGCTAATGCTGATAACATCCGCCAGCAACTGGCCAGTATGAATTTGCTGGTTGAAGAATGGGGCGGCCCTTACCAAAGCCAGGAAATTTCGGCTAAGAAGGGATTGAACATTGATGCCTTGCTTGATAAGATTTTGATTCAGTCTGAATTGTTGGAATTGAAAGCCAACCCTGACAAGAATGCGATGGGCTCGGTAGTCGAAGCAACTCTTGATAAAGGCCGTGGATATACTACTACAGTGCTTGTTCAATCGGGTACCTTAAAACTGGGCGATATTATTGTTGCGGGACCTTACTATGGCCGTATTAAAGCCATGTTTGATTATAAGGGCGGCAAAGTAAAGAGCGTTGGGCCATCGGGGCCGGTGCAGGTATTAGGCTTAAGTGGTGCGCCACAGGCCGGTGAAAAATTCAAGGTGTTCGATAATGAATCTGACGCTAAGGAACTGGCAACCAAACGCGCACAAATTGAACGCGAAACCGGTATACGTACTAAGAAACACATTACCCTCGATGAAATCGGCCGTCGTTTGGCATTGGGTAACTTTAAAGAGTTGAACCTGATTATAAAGGGCGATGTGGATGGTTCGGTAGAAGCTTTGGCGGATTCATTGCTCAAACTTTCGACAGAAGAAATTGCAATACGCATTATACACAAAGGCGTGGGTGCTATTTCCGAATCGGATGTATTGTTGGCAACGGCTTCTGATGCTATCGTTATCGGCTTTAATGTTCGTCCATCGGCTAATGCTAAGAAGATTGCAGATGCTGAAGGGGTGGATATCCGTTTATACTCCATCATATACAATGCTATTGAAGAAATTAAGAGCGCGATGGAAGGTTTATTGGAACCGAAAATTGAAGAGAAGATTATCGGTAACCTTGAAGTGCGCAACGTTATTACGGTTAGTAAGGTTGGTACTATTGCCGGTTGCTTTGTGCGCGAAGGCAAAACCTTTAGCCGTAGCAAAGTGCGCGTAGTGCGCGATGGCATCGTTATCCATACTGGTACAATTTCAGGTTTAAAGCGCTTTAAGGACGACGTAAAAGAAGTTGTTAGCGGCTTAGAGTGCGGTGTGCAGATTAAAGATTACCAGGATTTGAAAGAACTCGATATCCTCGAAATATTTGAAGAAACCGAAGTGCAAAGGAAACTGTAGTTTTCTGTCTTCGGTTTACAGTTGAACAGCCCTGCCAGTTTTGGTGGGGCTGTTTTTTTGTCATTAATACTAGCGGCTCCGAATTTCCAATTCCCTTTCTATCTTCACAAAAAAATAAACATGGCCAAACGTATATTTTCGATAGTAGTAGCATTGTTAGTGTCGATGGCAATTATTATGGGTTTTGAGCAAT
Source organism: uncultured Bacteroidota bacterium (assembly GCA_903861145.1). Taxonomy (GTDB): domain Bacteria; phylum Bacteroidota; class Bacteroidia; order Chitinophagales; family LD1; genus Bog-950. The sequence goes on from CAIOTH010000138.1 coordinate 11,779, forward strand.
TAGGAGGGCTGTTGTTTAAAACACCGGCCATAGATCCTAAGGACAATAAAACGATTTCGGACATGATGCAGCATATGCCTATTGCTGCTTTTTTGTGGTTGTTGTTGGGGTATGCAGTAAGCTCATTTCTTGGCGGCTTGATAGCTACTTTTATTTCAGGCCGCAAACAATCTCAACCGGCCATGATTGTGGGGGCCTTTTTATTGGTAGGGGGCATTATGAATTTTATTATGATACCCTATCACCCTATATGGGTAATGATTACGGCAGTGCTGCTTTTTATTCCTTGCGCATGGCTGGGCTATTTGGTAGCGAAAAAGAAAAAGGAAACAGCCGCGTAAGGAATTTATTGGCTTAATACAGACTTATATACTCCCATCACTTTCTGCGCAAAAACCTTATCAGTCATGTTCTGTGCATGAGCATAACCCTCTTCAATCATTTCCTTTGTGCTCTCTGAATCACCCAGCACCTTTAACATGGCGGCAGCAATTTCACTGGCGCTTGTTGGGTCAATAAATAACGAGCTTTTGCCTCCTGCTTCTTCTATCGCACCACTCTTTGAAGCAACTACCGGTACTTTAGAAAACAAGGCCTCAAGCACCGGTGCGCCAAAACCTTCGTACAAACTTGGGAAAACAAAAAGACTTGCTTTTTGATAAATGGCCGGTAAGTCTTCATTAGTAACGTCCGGAATTATTTTAACCCGATTACGCAGTTTATTTTCGGCAATAAAGGTTTCGACTTCTTTTTTGATAGAACCTCCGGAGCCAATCAACACGAGGTCTTCGGCAACTTTCTCCTTAATAAGCGCAAAGGCCTCAATTAGTTTTTTATGATTTTTGCGGGGGAAGAATGAACCTACGTTCAAAATATATTTAGCCGGCAAATGGTATTTCTCCAGCACCGAAAAGTCGGCAACCTTACCAGTTTGAAATGCGATGTCTACACTGGGGTATATTACTTCAATCTTTTTTTCGGGCACGTTATAAAAGTGCATCAGGTCGGCTTTCGTTTCCTGGCTAACTGCAATTATTTTATGAGCGTGCTTAGCTGCGTATTTGGTTTTCAGCTTATAAATCTGCCGGTCAATAAAGGGATATTGTTCGGTATGTTTTAAAAAAATAAGGTCGTGAATGGTAACTACCGTTTTAATGCTTGTGCGGTGAATATTAAGCGGCAACTCATTACTAAGCCCATGGTATAGCTCAACCTTTTCATCCAGCAAATCATTTGTTACACCAAATGAACGCCAAAGGCTGCGGTGTGTAAATAAGCGCTTGCCAGTACCAGGAAAAAAGAGTTTAAAATCTCCGTGCAGTTCGTTAAACAACAAAGCTTTTGCTTTTGGAGAAAACAAAAGGTAATCATTGTCGGGAAAATCGCGCATCAAGGCATTCAGCAAAATGCGGGCATGATTACCCAGGCCGGTAAAATTATTAAGCGCGCGTTTGGCATCAAATGCTAGTCTCACGCCAGTTTCAATTTAATGGCCCTAAAATATTTCAAAAAAACCTCGCGGCTTTGATTGTAGCAAATAGTCCAGCCAACAGCGCCCTCAGTAAATCCAAGCTTAAAAATATAATTCCTCAAAAATTTGAATAGCGGGCTCAAGAACATTTTAACAACCAAATAAACAACGCTTTTGTTTTTTAAATAACCCGCGCTAATGGTGGCGAATTTTTCAACCTGGTTTAGTAAATCTTGTTTAGTAGGATAGGTATAATGCAATATATCTCCGTGTAAAAACCCCGGGGTTAATCTAAAATCATTGCTAACAAAGCGGTCATGCGGGTTTACGCCCTGCCATTCGCCCGTGGATTTATCAAACAGCCGTATTTTTTTATCGGGATACCAGCCACATGTTTTTACAGGTTGATTACCATAAAAGTTGAGCCGGTTCATAAAATAGCTGGTGCGGTGAATATAGTTGTGCTCTTTCCAGGCCTTAATTTCTTTTTTCAGCAAATCACTCAATGCTTCATCAGCATCTAATGAAAGCACCCAGTCGTTTGAAGCCTGGTTTTTAGCCCAATTTTTTTGCTGTATATGCCCCTCAAATTTGTGTTGAATAACAAGCGCCCCTGCAGCAGTAGCGATGACCGAAGTATTATCAGCGGAAAAAGAATCTACCACCACTATTTCATCGGCAATGTCTTTAGCCGATTCAATACATCTGCCAATGTTCTCTTCCTCATTAAAAGTGATGATTACAACCGACAGCCTTTTCATTCGCGTTTAAAGTGGTTCATCAAAATCAAAAGAAAGATAAGGTAAAAACCGCTGCCCATTTGCTCCTCAAAAGTATCCTCGGTAAAAAATGATGAAAACACCATCATGTGCAGTATCAATATTGGCCCGTATTTGTAATACCCAGTGGTAAGTAGCGGAAAGAAAAAAGCCAGCAGGAAAAGTGCAAGCCCCACGGCACCGGTGGTGGCCAATACCCAAATAAACTGGTTATGTGGCAAGCGCCTGTTGTAATCGCTTATTTGCGGATAGCGCTGCGCATATATCTTATACGTTTCGTCCCGAAGGTCTCCGGCCCCAACACCAAGCACCGGGTGCTCATGCCAAATCTGCAAACCTATTTGCATGGATAATAAACGCATGGCATCAGAATGCTCGTTGATATTACCCTTTTGGTACATTTCAAGGTCGTATTGCATGTAGCCAATTTTGTTGTGCAGGCTGGGCACGTATCGATACGCAAGAAACGGCAAAACAACAATGCATAAAATAATAGCGGCGCCCAAAATCAATTGGCGGCGTTTAAATATTTCCAATAAAGCCAGGTAAAGTAATCCCAGATATACTGCTAGCAAACCACTGCGCACGCTTAAAATATGTAAGGCAATAAATGCAAAAAGTGCATAGGCTATCTGCAACCACTTTTCGTTTTTACTCTGCGCGAAAAGATTTTGCTGCCATAGATAAACTGCGCAGAAAAACGAAAACGCCAACATAAGCGTGTACCTGATATGGCTAAAGGGCATGGGTATTTGTGTGCCCTGGCTAAAAGAACTCGTCATGCTGGTGAAGTGCAAAGCGTAGTTACCTAATACAAGGCTTGTGCATACAAAAAACGTAGCTATAAAACCGTACAGCAAAAGCACAAAGCTTTTTTGACTTAGGCGGGCAATTGGAGCAAAAGCCAGAGGCAGCGCCAAAAACGGTAGCTTTATGCGCACCCAGCTTAACCAGTAAACCTTATCATCGGAATAAAGGCCGGATATAAGAACGATAATAAAGTAAAGCGATAGAACCAATAACTCTTTGGTTTGAAAATATTTTTTGAGGGTAATACCCGGCCCCTTAAATAGTAATGAAGCAACCAACAGGCTTATCATGCCAATGCTTACCATGGCCCGCGAGGACACAAAACCAATAAAGATTAACTGGCAGCATAAAACTACCAGCCACTCAAATTGAACCTCAGTAAGAATTGTATTAAGAGATATTTTTTTGATAAGCGCAAATTAAATACTGCGATTAACCGCTAACAAATTTTATTTTAGTGCACAAACATAAAACACTTGTCACATAATACGTCCATAACCGATTTCAAAACGCTGGCCCGAACCATTTCGGTGGTTGAAAATGAAGCTGCCGGGTTTGAGTCGGTTTTGCAGCAAATGCGGCCAAATAACATCCCGGTTATTGGCTTTACGGGCCCTCCGGGGGCCGGCAAAAGCACGCTGTTAAACGCGGTGATAGGCGTTTTATTGGAAGAAGGGAAAAAAATTGGCCTCGTATTGGTTGACCCCTCTTCGCCGTTTAATCTGGGCGCTTTGTTGGGCGATAGATTGCGTATGAACACCCACTTTAATAATCCTAATTTGTTTATCCGTTCGGTGGCCAGCAGGGGCTCGTTAGGGGGCTTGAGTGATAAGATTTTGGAGGTAGTGGAGGTGATGAAGGCTTATCCTTTCGATTTTATTTTTGTTGAGACGGTAGGTGTTGGGCAAAGCGAGGTGGAGATTGCCGGATTGGCAGATACCACGGTGGTAGTATTGGTACCTGAGTCGGGCGATTCTATACAAACCATGAAGGCCGGCCTGATGGAAATAGCCGATATTTTTGTAGTGAATAAGGCCGACAGAGCCGATGCCGATGCTATTATCAATTCGCTTTCGCTGCAATTGCATTTAAACGAAAAGGAAAATATACCGTTGCTAAAAACGGTGGCGGTTGAAGGAAAAGGCGTGAAGGAATTAATTGCTGAAATTTTGAAGCAACATAAT
>CAIOTH010000139.1 GCA_903861145.1 uncultured Bacteroidota bacterium
AACGGTAAGGCTGCTGCTTAGCTGTTTTTCTATCAGTGGAAAGTATTTTTCAGAGACTTCGAGCATGGTGTATGTTTTGCGCGCAAATTTAGCGACCGGTTACGCCATGCGCAAGATGCACTTCACCGGATGCTTACAAATAAAAAGGGTGTTTTAGATAAATCGTTGATTCATGCTGATTAGGCTGAACAATTTCATACCAGGCACCAACTCTCCACTTATCGTTGTGTAAATGAATAACCGGTATGCCAGCCGTAATAACACCCTGAAACACTTTGGCAATTTCCACCTGCTCCTTCACTAATTCCTCCATCTTTATTTTTGGGTCTGTTTTTGCCTTTTCTATGCTCTCCTTTACGCTTTGCAGGCTACGAGCATTAACTCTTTCAACCTGCGCCCTCATTTCCTCCAGTGTAAATGAACGTTGCTTCGATAGTTCTTCGCGCTGTAGCTCCGCTAATTCCTTAAAGGATACATACGGCATTTTGGGCTTTCCTACCCTAAAACTTCCCTCCCGGTCGAAGCCAAGAAACTCATTGGCGTTAACGTAGCCTAACTGATTTGTCAGCATTGTTGTTTTGCCAATTTTATACGCTGGTATATGGGCATGATGATGTCCGTATAGCCAAAAATTAGGCTGTGTTTCTTCAATGAGCGGTTTCAATTCAGATGCAAAAGCCATGTTAAGCGCATCGCCCAAATATTGCGGCGGATAGTTTTGCATCGTTGGAACGTGGTGCGTAATAACTACAGTTTTGCCTTCAAATTGGGTTCGAAGGGTATTAGTCAAAAACTCCTTCGATTCCAAATGCAGTTTGTTGTAGACCTCCGGTGTCAATTTCTTCTTACCGACCTTTATCATTCGGAAGTCATTGAGCGATTGCCAAATTTCATGTTCAGCTTCTTTGCCAATGAAGCTCCACAGCGTACTAAAAACGAACCGTACATCATCAATTATCTCAACGGAATCATTCAACAAGAAAATGTTATCCCGAATTTGTTCGCGGAATGTCCCTACTCGCCCATCCATGCTTGAATGATAGTATTCGTGGTTACCCGGAATCCAGTAAACGACCTTGTAACTTTTTGACAAAAAATCAAAGAAGTCCTTGTGCCGGTACATTTCACTGAACAGCATAACATCGCCGGCCAGGATTAAAATGTCCGCGGATGGTACAATAGGGTTCTCTTTCAGAAAATTTCTGTTTTCCCAAAATTCGAGGTGAAGGTCCGAGCAATATTGAACTTTCATAGTATTTTTTCGCTGTTTATTTTTTGTCCTTGTATTTTTGCCTCCACGGCGCATCAATTTCCCAATCACCGGCCATGATACAGCCATAAGGCATAATCTCATCAACCACTTCACCTAGCCCGAACTCTTTCATTTGAGCGATAACGTTATCTGAATTTTTATAGGCACTTGGCAATTCAGAAATATCAATGTTGTTTGAATAAAAACGAACGTCAAGCCCCTTTGTTTCTTCTGCAAAAATCTGCTCGATGGTCTTTTGATTGTTGTCTCTCTTATGCTTGTTTCTACTCCTGTTTCTGCCAGCACCATGCGGGGCAAAGCCCAAATTGTTATCTGTTGTTTTGCCCTTAACGATTAATATCGGCGCACTCATATTCAAAGGAATAATCCTTAACCCGTCTTTAGCATCAGGAATGAATTTTTCATCCAGCGGCGTTGCGCCTTTTGCGTGATAAAACAAATCTCCTTCTTTGAAAACAAAGTTATGCTCGTTCCAAAACCTGTCAACCGGTTCTATTCCGAGCTTTTGAGCGGCGGCATCGTGAATAACGCTATGATTCAGATTTGTCCATTGCCTGACCCATTGAAGGGCCTCCCAATATGCCTTTCCCTCATCTGTATCATAGGGAATCCAGGCGTTTTTCTCCAACGTTTCGGGTGATATTTCTTTTCTGAAAAAGTTAGCAATATTCACGCCTTGCTTAAAAAGAAATGAGCCAACGCCCCTACTGCCATGATGAGTGACGAGGATAGTTTCACCGGTGTTTTTTGAAATACCAACATATAAGAAATGATTGCCATCTCCTTGCGTTCCTAAATGATACGTGGCTACGTTTGTAAGTCCCGGTGAATCCAAAAACATATTTCCGGCAATTTGCTCTTCAAGTTCTTTGGGGAGAGGAGTAAACTTATCTCGCCTGATGCCACCAAAATAAGTAGCCGAATGCCCAGCATCTAAAACTTTCTTTGGGTCAACAAACCCAAAGTTGGTGAGCATGAGGGAGCAGCAAATATCCGAGCTATGCATGGCTGGGTGGATTGCGTTTTTTGTAACCACCACTCCGCCAACAGGAATTGTCCCGAGTTCACCAGAGGGGCAGGCGTCAGGCATTATTGAGCCACCAACCACCGTTGGCGTTTTCATTACCTCTTTCATTGTATTTACTACAGCTTGTAGGTTAGCGGCTTCTTCTTCTGTTTCCGCTTTGATGTTCTGATAAAAGCTTACCGGCTCAGTGTGCGGATAAACTATTTTTGGACTTACTGATTGCAAATAGCTCAAAAGGCCTTCATCGGAAAGCTGGTTTTGGTTAATATGGTCAATGGCTTCTTTGAACCATCTTCCTGGCTTATAGCCCAATTCAATCAATTCTTTTCCTGTAACTATATTCATAATTGTATGTTTTAAAAAAAGTGAACCCCGTTAGTAACACCCTCAAGCGTCCGGGTCTTTACCCTGTCTCTTAGAGCGCCCCCACAATCGCCGTAAAGACTAACATGCCAGTCGTGCTTTTAATGGTGGTGGCCCTAAGCCCGTAACGGGGTTCAGTGCAAAGGTAAACACATGATTTTACTTTACATAATATCTGATAGCCATGTGTTTGAATTAATTCTCCAATATTCCATTTTCTTCTTCCTGCTCTCGCATGGCTTTTTCAACGTCAAAAGGCGATGCGGGTATCCAGTCCGGGCGGCCAAACCAATTCTGAAATGAGATCCAGCCCTTTTCTTCAATCCGCATTCCTGCCCAATGACGTTTTGCTCCTTTCTTGATTTCGTCCGGGTTAATCCAATAGTAATCCACCAATATTTCCTCGCCAACGAGCGACTTGATATGCCTGGCTAAACCGATACCGGTTTTATAATGTTCCTTTAAGCGCTCAATGTTGTTTTGGCATTTTGGGGCCTCATTTACCCATTCATTGAAAGCAACGATTAGCTCTTGACTGGCGCTCGGAATCTGTGCAATGGTAATAGCACCCCGCATGGTACACAATCCAGTCCTGTGGCGCTCATGGATGATTAAAAATTGCTCCAGCTTTTCAGCATCCCACCTTTTTGGCTTAATAGTTTCCTTTGACACCGGTGGGCGATTAAATATCCCATCGTTGTTAAAGTGCCTGCCCAACGAATCGCAGCCAAGAAGTTTGGTTTGGTCGGGAAGCTCAAAATCGTTGTGCTCATGTAGAAAGGAGCAGTAAGCAAAGCCTTCCTTTTTTGAACTATGCCAGAACGGGCAACAGCCGCCCTTATATTGCCTCTTCCCATTCACCATTTTATGCTCTGCGCCGACAGTGCTTCCGTAGCAATAAGAGCCCACTGGCGTCAGCTTGATTTGCTTTTTCATTTTGCGTGGGAATCTGAATCTTTTCACTTTATCTGTTTTTGACTAGTTCTAATAATACACTGATGTCAATACAACTGTAGTAGACTTTGAAATCTCCGCCCACAATGAATTTAATGCGCGTTGCCAATTCACAACCACCCCTGTTGTGATACTTTATGTCGGCCAGACGGGGCCGGTATAATTCCAACATTTGAATAGTGAACTCGAATGGCTTCAATAGTTCCCGCGCTTCGTTCACCCAGCTAGTAAACTCATTTTTCAGTTTTTCATCTATGCTTGCAATACTCTCGATCATTACCGGTTCTCCATTTTTAAGCAAGCCGGTATCAAAATAATCGCAGATAACGATTGAGTTTTTGGCATTTATATTTTTGTTTTCCATAACGTCAATTATTATTCACCATAATTATTTCCATGGCTATTTTTTCTAATGCAACTCCGTAAAAGTTGAAAAAGCGGAAATTGTTTGGCTGGGCCCCTACTTTTTCAATAATGTCAATAGCCTTAACATCATCAGGTAACAGGGGAAAATAGAGCGTGTAGTAAAGTGCTTGGTTCCTGTCTTTAAACCAGTGTTTATCCGGTGCTATTGCGATGTTCACGGCCTTAACCAGAGTCAGCTGTATGCCTGTGTTGATAGGCCGTATAAAAGATTCCGCCCGCATATTGACCCAGCTAAACGTTCTTGAGTAGACGACAAAATCAATGCGGGTCAGTCCATCTTCTTCTGTAATTCGGAGTACCCTGACGGCGGCATTATCCTGGTGGTCAAAAGAAGGATTGTAAACTGTTCTCACTTTTTCCTTAATAGTAAGTGGTTGGTCTAATACTGTATTTTCTTTCATAGCTTGGTTTTTTAGTTATTTACCATAATTACTCCTCTGGCGATTCTCTCCAACGATACGCCGTAGAAGTTGAAAAAATTGTGCGGTCGCGCAGCTTCCCTTTCGATAATGTCAATAGCCACAACACCATCTGGCAACTTGGGAAAGTAGAGCGTGTAATACAGGTATTCACCTACCATCTTGAACCAGTGTTTTTTGGGCGCGGTCGGAATATTCACTGCGTGAACTAAGGTTAGTCGCATACCAGTATTGACAGGCCTTATAAAGGTTTCCCTGTCTATTTGAACCCAGCCACCCTTGATATATTTTGGACTGGAGCGATAGGCAAAATCAATGCGTGTCAGTTCCTCTTCCTGAACAATCCGCATTATTTCTATATCAGAATCGCCCTGAAATTCTACAGATGGGTTGTAAATCGGCTTTTCTTTTTTCTCTGTGTATGGTGCTTCAATGTATTTCATGAAATAAATTTGTGTGTGTAATTTGTTCCTGCGGCTACGCACTATATTTGCGCAGCATTAATATGTTAACATTCTTTATGTATTATTTATAAGCCATAATTTCCGCTCCAAACCTGGATATGGTTACCTGCATTAAGAAAACAGGTGACGGAAAAATCAATTGTTTTTCTCAAAAGATGTTAGGAGTCCTTTGATATTTTCACATCCCGGTGGATTTGCAGAATGAACTAACCATCGTGGTAATTTAAGTTGGTTATCCAGGCAGTAATTCACTAACCATTTTGCAGCATCCATCCCTGATTGAGCAGCTTCTCCTGTTTCCTCGCTAGACATAATGAGGCAAAAATACATGCCGCATTCTACTTTACATAATATTTAATGTTATGTTTACTTAAAATTATTTAAGAACACAAAAAGAATATACAATAACGTGAAAACCGGGACTTATTACGACCAAGCTTTGCGCTACATTGATAGCGCAGAGGCAGAGTTAAAGAAATCTGGCAAGGATGAGGAGGGCAAATATTATTCCAACAAGAAGCATGTAAAGTGTGCAGGTGGTATTGCTTATGCTGGTATTTTACAAGCAGCGAAGTGGTATATAGCATTGAAAGGCATTGCAATTAATGATGATGCTGATGAAAGAGAGATAAAGACAGCTTTAGCTAAGCTCAATCGAAATGCATATCTCTCTTTCGACCACTTTTATTCCTATTTGCATTGTAGTGTTCATCAGCATGGTAATTCGAATGTATTTTGGATAACCGATGCAATGAAGAAGGCCAGAGATTTTATTGCCTTGTTGAAACCGGAAAAGGCGTAAGGTTCTCAAGCCTGATTTTGAATTAAAATCAGGACTCGAGATTAGAGGAGAACATATCAACGATTTCGCCAGGCGAGTAAGCATCAGAATCAATTACAAGGTCATAGTTTCTCTCGTCGCAAAAGTCTGTTCCGTAAACTTCTATAAACCTTTCCCTCATATGCTCATTACGTTTTCTAAGTAAAATAATCTTATCACTCAATAACTCGGCCGAAAAATCTTCATCTTTCCCGTACCTGTTGCTAATACGTTGAAATGCTATTTCTTCCGATACTTTGAGGAGAACTTTAAAGCTTTCGGGTAAAAAATGAAAGCCTAACCTATAGTCAAAAACATACCCGGATAATGAGCTCGCGTATTCGGCTATGTACTTGTCCATAGCCTGGTCAAATTCCGTATTTGACCTTAAATACTCCTGAAATTGATTGATGTCCATACCCATTAAAACCGCCCTTTTTCTGCAGATTTCGCCAATAGATAAAAAACCCACACCTAACCGCTCGGCCAATAATTTTCCAACGGTAGATTTACCTGAACCGGCATTGCCGCTAAGAACAATCTTCATATTTTTCATGCAAATTGGGTTTCAAAGTAATCGCCCTTACGCTGTAAATATTTCCCGAGCGACCTGTTAACTTGCAAAGTCGCTTTTTCGACGCCAATTTCGAGTATCGGGTCACTATAGGTATGTCGTCCCTGAGTATTATCAAAAAATCGGCCGCAAGGGTCAATCATTACATAGGAGCCGGTCATGAGTTCGTTATTTTCGGGTATAATGTCAATGTCAGGATTGCCGGCTTGCTGATGCCTTTCAACAAATCTGTTATACTCACCCACGTTTACAGCCAGTTTACTTGCGTAAACGTCGTTCTGTCCCGCAACCGGCAACATTTGGAATAATTTCCAGCGTATGGGATTGACTTCGTCAATAAACGCACTCATATTTTCGTCCTTATTCAACGCGTTAACCACGGTGTTAACCTTTAACCCGATGCCATGCTTTTTCACTGCCCAACAAATTTTTACGTAATTTTCAAGGCTTATAGGAAGAGTACCGGCGTGGGCCCGGCCTGATAACAGATTGGTGTGTTCGTTAAGGCTATCAATGCTTATACCCACATAATCCAGATTGCCTGAAACGTGGTCAAGAAAGGTTTCGTCCAGTTTGCTTCCGTTAGTTACAATAGAAGTAATAAAACCAATTGATTTCGCGTAGTTAATGTGATCTGTTATGTGGGGGTGAATTAATGGCTCGCCGCCGGCAAAGTTTACCTTGGTAAACCCATAAGACTTTAGCTGAGCTAATAAGGACTGTGTTTCCTCTTTTTTTAAATACCCCTTTTGGAGAATTGAGACCGGGATGTCGTTGAAAGTAGCGAAACAAAATTTACAACGCATATTGCATTGTTTGATAAGGTGAAAATTCAAGGCCGGAATTGCGGGTTTATTGTCCATTTCTTTTGCGTTTTATGGTGCAAAGAATGGAACTGGCGTTGGGGTGAATTTAGAGATTGTAATAAAACCGGAGTTTATGTAATAAGAGCGGTAAAAATGGTAACGAAATGGTTAACGCTTAGTATACCATGATTTAAAATCCTTCTCCATTTTCTCTGAAACATTGAAATAACTACCGGCAACGAATTGAGTGAGCGGGGATTTATAGGTTAACCCATCGGAATTATGATTGTCAATTGCTCTTCGGCCAATGATTGTTGACTTGCTGATTCTAAAAAAATCGGGACTAGGCAGCACCTCCATCAGTGGTTCTAATTCAATAAATTTAAGCTTGAATATCGTCTGGGTGGTAACCATAATCTTATTCCTTGGGTCAACTTGCTCTTCAATACGATACTTTGCAAGCACACCTTTCTTAAATCCATCGACTTTCGTAGTAATAAGCAATATTTCATCGTAATTTATATTCCGTTCACCGTCGCTGGTGTTAAAAACCCCGGATGGCGCCTTACTTTGAGATTGCAGATATTTTTTGAACGCTTTTTCCACCTTGGTCTTATCTACAGGCTTCCTGATCAGCGTGATAATGTTCTCCTGGCTGAATTGTAAATCAAGAACTTCACGTTCAAAACCATCCCGGCCGGTAACAAAAACTACCGGTTTACTTACCAGCCTGGCAATATCAGTGCCCTTAGCGCCAGGCATATCAATATCCAACATCAACAAATCATATTCATGAGACTTCTCCGATTCAATAAATTTATCTGAACTGGTAAACGTGGCAACTACTGTACAATAGTCGCTTAAATGATCCTCGCAATACAGTTTAAGTAACTTCAACTGAACCGGTTCGTCTTCGAGTAGTATGCATTTAATCTTTCGCGCCATGTAACTGATTAATTTTAAGCTCGGCCTTATAAATGTTTCCCTCCAAATTATGCTTTAAGGAGTACTTACCTTTGAAAAGAATATCAAGCCGCTTTTGCATATTGGTTAACCCTATGCCGCCTTTTGCACCGTTGGGGTTAACATCCTTTCGAACTGTATTCTCCACCCGGTAAACCAGATCATCGCCTACAAAATCAAGGGTAATACTGATTATACCCTCCTTCTCAATTTCACCATGTTTGTAAGCGTTTTCAAGAAAGTGCGCAGTAATCATGGGTGGTATTAACATACTGCCCGACCTTGAATCATCTGATACATTATCTGCAAATTTCTTTTGAACCAGATCGCTAGTTCTTATCTTCATTAGATTGTGAAAACTTTCCGTAAACTTCACTTCCTCTTTAAGCGAAATGGTATCGGCCGAGCTATCATAAAGCGAGTAGTCGAGAACGCTCGTCAAACGTTCAATCGCCGAGTTGGCAGTTTCTGTATAGTACTTTACAACATTAAGCGTATTCCTGAGCGAATGTGGCGTTACCTGAAATTTAAGTCTTTCAAGCTCAAGCTTGTTAATCAACACCTCGCGCTCCTTAATTAAAGCATCTCTTTTTTTTACTAACTCGTTAGCAATCTTTCTCTGTTTTTTCAACAGCATTCTTGACCTGATAAAGAGAATAAGGAAGGTTAACGCAGCAATTGCGAGAAATATGATAAGGCCGGTATGATCCTCCGGTTCCGGTAATTGGTTCATACTCTAAATAATTAAAAGTATCTCAAAATAAAAAATAAATATTAGGGTAAACTTCCGTTTATAAGCAGCCATAATAATTCCCCCTCAATCATTTTAATGAATGTTTAAAGGAGCTTATTCCACCAAACTATCAGCCAACAATTCAGCCTGCTTCAAAACTGTATCAATGGCCTTTTGCTGCTTATCGGGTGGGTAGCCGTATTTGGTTAACGTGCGTTTAACCAAAACCATCAGTTTGGCTCGGGCACTTTCTCTAATGGTCCAGTCGATAGTTGCGTTTGCTCTTACTTTATCAGCAATTTCCCGGGCAATTTCTTTCAGGACGTTATCACCCAAAACATTTACAGCGCTGTCATTTATCTCAAGAGCATTGTAAAAGGCTACTTCATCTGTCGTTAACCCCAATTTTGCGCCTTCCTGGTCGGCTTCTCTTATTTGCCTGGCGATGTTTATTAGCTCCTGAATAATTTCTGCTGTTGTTAGCAAATTATTTTGATATTTTTTGATGGCCGTTTCCAGCATCTCCAAAAGTTTCTTGCTTTTAACCAAGTTGGTTTTAGCCCTAGTCTTTAGCTCATTGCTTAATATCTTTTTTAGCAACTCAATAGCCAGATTCTTATGCTTCATTCCCTGCACTTCTTTCAAAAACTCATCCGATAAAATCTCAAGTCCCGAAATTTCCGGTTTCTCTAATCCTGCAGCATCAAAAATATCAACCACATGGTCGCTGCTTAGGGCCTGGTCAATAATTTGTTTAATAGCCGTTTCAAAGTGCTCACCTGTTTTTCCGCCACCTGTTCCTTCAAATTTTACCAGCCTTGCTTTAACTGCCTGGAAAAAAGCAACATCCGTTAAATCAGTTTGTATTTCTTCCCTCGCTATGCATATAGAAAGCGCTTGTCCCAACAAGCTCACTTCCTTTATAAACCGCTCTTTGCCATCTTGTAAACCTAAAATGTGTTCTTCAGCTTGTAGTATAATGCTTAGCTTCTCTTTAGCGTCGACCATAAAGAACCTACGATAATTAAACTTAAAGCTGTTTGCGTAATAAGACTCCGGCTCTTCACTTAAAATGTCCTTTCTCGTAGTACTGTCTTCGTTAAACATTTGTTGAACTACCTCCAGTTTCTCCTTAAAAATATCGATCGCCCTTGTAATATTTTCGGCGGGGTTACCTTTCCCTCCAGAATCGCTGTAAAACGAAAGTGCTTTCTTCAGGTCGCTGGCTATGCCTAAGTAATCAACTACCAGGCCGCCGGGTTTATCTTTAAATACGCGGTTAACACGTGCAATGGCTTGCATGAGCGTGTGGCCGCGCATGGGTTTATCAATATACATGGTTGTGAGGCAAGGCGCATCGAAGCCCGTTAACCACATATCGCGCACTATTACCAATTTGAGCGGGTCGGCGGCATCTTTCATTCTTTCGGCCAGTGCCCGGCGCTGCTTTTTGTTGGTTTTGAATTTTGCTAGTAGTGGCCCTTCATCGCTGCTGGCGGTCATTACAACTTTAATAACGCCCTTGTCCAAATCATCACTGTGCCAATTAGGGCGAAGAGCGATTATGGCGTTGTAAAGTTCGGCGGCGATGCGGCGGCTCATTGCAACAATCATTCCCTTACCTTCAAATACAGTTTGTCGTTTCTCAAAATGGGTTACAATATCTTTAGCCAGGTTTTTTATCCGATCTTCATTACCAACTATGGCTTCCAGTTTAGTCCATTTTGCCTTGGCTTTTTGGCGGTCGGTAACTTCTTCATCCTGTTCTAACTCGGCGTCGAATTCTTCAATCAACCTTCGTCCTTCTTCATCCAGGTTAACCTTTGCCAACCGGCTTTCGTAATATATCCGAACAGTCGAGCCATCGGCCACGGCCTGAGAAATATCGTACACATCCACATACTGCCCGAAGACTTGTGGCGTGTTTACGTCAGTGCCCTCAATGGGGGTGCCGGTAAACCCTATATAGGTAGCGTTGGGCAGGGCATCGCGGGTGTACTTGGCGAAGCCGTAAGCTATGCGTTTGCCTATTACCTCTTTGGTGCCCTTATCTTTTACATCAATCAATTTGGCCTCGAAGCCGTATTGGGTGCGGTGGGCTTCGTCGGCTATTACTACAATGTTTTTGCGGTCTGAAAGCTGGTCATAAACCGATTTTTCATCTTCGGGTAAAAACTTTTGGATAGTGGTAAATACAATGCCACCGCTGGCAACTTTTAATAACTGCTTTAAATGTTCGCGGTTTTCGGCCTGCACCGGTTCCTGGCGCAGCAATTGGGTGGAGGCGGCGAAGGTATCAAACAACTGCTCGTCCAAATCATTGCGGTCGGTGATGACAACGATGGTGGGGTTTTGCATTTGCGGAGCGGTAATAAGTTTACCGGAGTAAAAAACCATGCTCAAGCTTTTACCGCTACCTTGGGTATGCCAAACGACACCGCCACGTTTATCGCCGTTTACGCCGGAAGCTTTAATGGTGCTTTGCACCGCTTTGTTAACCGCATAAAACTGGTGATAGGCGGCTAATTTCTTTTCGGTAAATATTTGCGTTAACCCCGTTTTGGCATCTTCCTTTTTTGTTTTTTCAAAAACAATAAAGTTCCTTACCAAATCTAAAAGCGTGGCAGGCTGTAACATGCCTTTAAAAAGGGTTTCTAATTGAGGCTTAAACCTGGAGGCCTCTTTTACTCCATCCGAAGTTTTCCAAGTCATATACCTGCCAAAATCAGCCGACACACTCCCTGCCTTGCATTCTAACCCATCTGAAATAATACAAACAGCGTTGTATGTAAACAACGATGGAATAATTGCTTTGTAGGTTTGTATCTGCTCATAAGCCTTGCGTATGCTGGCATTTTCATCAGTGGCATTTTTTAACTCAATTACACCCAACGGAATGCCATTTATAAAGAGCAAAACATCTGGCCGTTTGTTCTGGTTGTATTCAATAATGGTATATTGGTTAACCACCAGAAACTGATTGTTAACCGGATTTTCAAAATCAATCAGTGCTACTTCGTGGCTACGCTCGTAGCCGTTTTGTTGGTAGGGTATTCTAACTTTCTCTACCAGCAGCCTATGGAACTCCTCGTTGTTGTGCAGCATTAACGGCGAGTAGATACGCAACACTTTTTGCATGGCCTGCTCTTGCGCATTGGCGGGTACGCCGGGGTTTATTTTTGCAATCGCACTGCGTAAACGGTTAATAAGGATTATTTGTTGGTAACTCTCTCGTTCGCAAAACAAGCCCTCTGGCGAAATCTCTTTACCATTGGCATACTCCCATCCCTGCGCTTGCAAAATTTCAATCGCTGATTCTTCAATTATGTTTTCGGTGATGGGTTTCATCAAAGAAGTTTATGCTTCTATTGATGATAAAATGTAGCTGATTCTCTCTCTGCCATTTTTGAACAATACCTTACCTTCTTTCAATACCGCTTTGCACGATTTGTTGAAATAACTCACCATGAAGGCGCTTACTTGGTTTTCTGTTAGATTTTCATCTATTCTTCCGGTTATGGTTGCACCTTTTTCATCTATAAAATCAAATTTCCATGATTCTAAAAGAATACCCTTCAATACACCTGCTACAGTTTTTGTTTCTTCAGTGGCAATTGTACCGGCAACCCTATCATAACCATTTTTTACAGCAATAGGATTCAACTCACATCTAATTCCACCCGATTCTATAGTAACACCCGCCTGATCATCAGAAACTGCTTTGAAGAAATCTTTCAGGCTTGCAATAGTTCTTGGTGTTGTTCCATCTAATTCCGCCGCAAAATCTTCATCACTCTTAGCAGAAGATTCTACCAATTTAGTTACGTGCGATAATGAATCTGAAAACAAATTATCATCAAATAAATCAGTGCTTTCTAATTTCGATAATTCAATGCCAAATGAACCACGAGGTAATGCTGTCAAAAATAATCGAGACTGATTTTCATTTTTAATTGTACCCCGCTTGGCAACATTGCCATCAACCCTATGGGCAAATTCAGCGGTTACCATATTTTGAAATGGAATAGTAACCTTCCCTATAAAAGCTGCATCAATTCCTAATGAACCCTTCACCGGATTTCCATTAAAAAGCAAAACCACCTTTGTATCCTGTTTATCAACCGGAATTTTTTCCAGTTGCTCAAACAGAGATTTTTCTTTTTGTTTTAATGAGATTGACATGATAGGGTCATTACCTATCATCTCCAACATTCGCCTGGTTTCAAGTAGTTGAACAGTAAGATATTCTCTGTTTCTCCTGCTTATCATATCACTTAGTATTTAGCAATTGTAATGCCGAAGCATCTACAATTGGCGTATTTAATTCTATTTGTAACATTCCTTTCCAAACTGCATCGCGGTTATGCGAAAATAATTGAACCCAATATCGCGCATAATTGACGGTTGTTATTGGAGCACTGCTTGCATTAAACGGATAATGGTCTAACAAATAGTTTTGTTTTGATAAAATACTGTCCGCAAATTCGGGAAAATTATGCACAATGTTGTTTTGAAAGGCAGCATCATATCCCCAATAGACTGTTACAATGTCTAAATCATTTGGTGAACGCCGTTCTCGGGTTTCTACATCCTCTAAAAAACTTCCGTCTAACCATTGAAAACCATCCACCAGTCCCAAAGTTTGAAGACTGCTTCTAAACGACAGTAAGCCCTTTAATATTTCAATACGTTTGGGTGATGTTGAAAATTTATCGCATAATTCAAGTGTGGTGCATTTAAACGGGGATACATCATCAGGTATAGCAGGATTACCTAAATGAGGCGGCATAACTAAATTATGGTCAAAATTTGGTATCGGCATAAGTTCTAAATTACAAAGTTATTTTTAATTCATTTTCACCCTGACCTCCCCACTCATCAACTTAGGCAATAAATTATCGCGCAGTTGAGTGAGGGTGCGGATTTGGATGATGTTTGATTTAATTTTTTTAAACATTGGCTCTACTTCGGCATGATATTCCTTAATCCTTTTTTTTGCCGTTGGGAATTCTAGTTCGCGTATCAATTCCTGACTTATGTTTTGCTGAGCCGAACCGCCAGACATGTTGATTAAATTTGTCTTATTTAGTTTTGTGAAGATAAATAGGAAGGTGTAAGGGTAATGTTCATTGGGAATTAATGCACATACGGCTTGATTGCAAGTTGCGGGTTCAGCCAATATACCGAACTCCCCAACCGTTGCACCGTACATTGCAATTAGTGTTGTATTAGCTGGAACCAACTTTGCAGAAGAATTTTTCACAGCTTCATCGGTTACCATTTCTTCAGTACTCAAAATAAAACTGCCTTGCAATTCTTTTGATTTAACCCACTTTATCGTTCCATTGGTGTAGTATTCCATTTTCGCGCGTGATGGAGTACCGCCGGATGTTGTTTTTATAGCAGCACCTAATTTTATAGTGTCTCCTTCCGCCTCTTCCACAAACCACTGCCTAAAAAGCGTTTCAGCCAATTGCTCCAAAGTTTTGTTTTGCAGGTGCAGTAAACCTATTTTATCATCCAAACTGCTAAGGATAGAGGCAATTTTGATTTGTTCTTTTACTTCAGGAACAATTACAATTTCTTCATGTACATCGTTTCTGTTAATACCTGGAACAGCACTTTTGTCACTGTATTTTCCGAAGTCAAAATTTGTCAATAAATAATAAATAAAACTGGGGTCATTTCCTCTAAAATCCTGAACATATAAAGTTGTGTTTAAAGGCCAATAATCTTCTTTGGTAAAAAAGACTTGCCCAATAGTTCCGTACCGCCCAGTTATTACACCTGGTGCCTTCTTCATCGCTGCATTGTGATAATCAGTTATTCCCGAAGAAGAGATTATTGGGATTGAGCCTTGCTTTCTCTCAGCATTAGGTAAGTCATACCCCCTCTTAAGATTAATTATTTCACCCAATTTATACTCCTTCCATTCACTCATCTCAACAAAGCTTTGTCAGTAATAAAATCATCCCACTCCACAACCATTTTTAGGGTCTCAATATAAGTGGTAAAATGAATGGAATTCCTATTCATTAAATTAGATGCATCAAATTCATATACAATTTCCTGTCCCGTAAATGCTCTGCAAATAGTAACTTCTAAAAGATCAAAGAGCGAACTGTCACCAAAATTTACACGAAAGCGGTCATTACTATTTTCCCTTTCTGGTGGTATATTTCTCCTAACTTGTTTAACCCTCATAAATAAATATTTTGGAGCTGTGATTTTAAACGGCTCGTTCCTTTAAATCCCCCTGTACCTATTTTCTAATCCTTTCAAGGTTCTGCTCTAATTGGTCGTACAAAGTATCTTTAAATACTTCTTCTATATCTTTCATCTCCGCCTTTGTAGGTAAAAGATGATAGACCTTCTCTATTATAGCCTCATTATCATGCCTGCGCTTTGTGATGCGATAGTGAAATTGTTGCAACTCTATATGTAAATCCCCCCATAAATTAAAAGCTCTTACACCACCTTTTTTAAATCCGTTCAGCCGTAATTCTATCGTTATTGAGTCAGGCACCTTTTTTTTCTTAAATTCCTCAATTGCGCCTGCGTCATCAATAAAACTCAGAGAGTCAATCCAAATTGTCCACCGGGCTTCTTTAAACTCGAGTGCAACCTCGGCAAGTCCCCTTTCTAGGTTACCCTTTAATGGTATTATCACTTTTTCAAGTATAACCTTGCAGTTCTTTGCATTCTTCGTTTCTTTTATTACATCGGTTTTTAACTGGCCAATGATTTCTTTTATTCTTTTCAGCTTTTTATCGGCTGGCGTTAGCAGCTCCTCGTAACTCTTCTCCATTTCCTTTTCCAGTTCCTCAACAGTGGGCAAATCGCTTTTAAGCTTTTTGGGTAATGCTTTACTTAATTCATAATCTGCCACCCCCAAAGGGTTTTGCATACCACGCAACGCATATTCTACTACTGTTTTATTGGGTGTCTTGCACAGCAGGATACCGATAGTGGGATTGTGCGCAGCGGTTTTTATTTTCTCATCAACCGTATTGATGTAAAAATTCAGCTTTCCGGTAAACTCAGGCTCAAAATCACCTACTTTTAATTCAAAAATTACGTAGCAGTTGAGTTGGATATTAAAGAAAAGCAGGTCGAGAAAATAATCATTATCTACCACCTCCAGGTGATACTGGTTACCCACATAAGCAAAACCTTTGCCCAACTCTAACATAAACTGTTTGATATGGGCAATCAGGGCTTTCTCCAATTCACGCTCCTGCATTTCTTCACCCATCGCCAAAAAATCAAACACATAAGGATTTCTGAATGATTCGCGCGCTAAATCAGATTGAGGGGCAGGTAAAGTATTTTCAAAATTGTTGAGGGCCTTTCCTGTGCGCTCGTGTAGTTTACTCTCAATCTGCATTTCCAACACCCGCCGGCCCCACCCATTTTGAATGGTCTTTTCGGCATAAAAAATCCGGGCATCGGTATTGGGTAGCTTATTAAGCAAAACAATGTTGTGCGTCCATGTAATTTGCCCCGCCAATAAAGCTGCCCTTTCCGTGGGTTCTATTTTGGCAACCGCTGGTTGCCAAATTGCCTTTTCGGTTTTGGTAGCTGCTTTTTTCTTTTCCTTTTTTACGGAGGGGTCCAATTTGGCAACCACTGGTTGCCAAATTGCTTTTTGTTCGCTTTCGCTTAACCTGGTAAAGGTTTCCTGTATAGTAGAAAAGCCGGGATAAGCCAGGGCAAAATCGCGCATGTAGCGCAGATTGCGCGGGGCAAGGCCTTTCATATCCTTAAACTCCGAGCGCAAATCATTGGCCAGATTGTCAATTACTTTAGCGCCCCATCCTTCCTCTTTTTGCTGTTGTGCAATGGCATCGCCTATCTCCCAGTACATTTTCAGCATTTGGGTGTTTACCGATAACACAGCCTGCAACCGCGCATTGCGGATTTTATCTTTTAGCGCAGCAAGAATTTGATTGTATTTGTCGGGATGCTTCGGCTTCATTTTACTGAAAATTCAATTTTAGATAGATTCTCTTTAATGGCATTGTTCAAATTTATTTCCTCCCCCATCTGTTCAAGTAATTCTGCTTTCAGTTTTGTAACCCGTTCTTCAAAGTTAAAATCATCCTCGTCATCAGGCAGGCCCACAAATCTACCGGGAGTAACCACATAATTAAGCGCTTTAACTTCTTCAATGCTTACGCTTTTACAAAAGCCCAACACATCTTCATAAGGTTTTTCGCCGGTGCGCCAGTTATGGTAAGTACTGGCTACTTTGGCAATATCTTCATCGGTAAATTCCAGGGTTCGCCGGTTTATCAGATGCCCAAGGTTACGAGCGTCAATAAAAAGTATTTCGCGCCTGCGTTGTTGTTTATTGCGTCGCAAAAACCACAGGCAGGCGGGTATCTGGGTGTTTAAAAATAATTTGGCCGGTAGGTTTACAATGCAATCCAACAAATCGTTTTCAATAAGTGCCTTGCGTATTTCGCCCTCGTTGCTGCTTTTGGTGGTTAATGAGCCTTTGGCCAAAACGAAACCAGCCTGCCCGTTGGCAGCAGTATGATAAAGGAAGTGTTGTATCCATGCATAGTTGGCATTACCGGTAGGCGGCAAGCCATAAACCCACCGGGCATCTTTTTGCAACAGTTCGCCGCTCCAGTCGCTATCGTTAAACGGTGGGTTTGCAATAATGTAATCGGCTTTTAAATCTTTGTGTGCATCGTTTAAAAAGCTGCCTTCGTTGTTCCATTTTACGTTGCTGCTGTCAATACCGCGTATGGCTAAATTCATTTTAGCCAGCCGCCAGGTGGTTTGGTTGCTTTCCTGCCCGTAAATGGAGATATGGTCGGCAGGATTAAGCGATAATTTTTTGCCAGTGTTCTTTTTGTAATGGTCCTGATGGTGTTTAATAAACTTCTCGCTTTGCACAAACATGCCGCCGCTGCCGCAGCAGGGGTCAAATACTCGCCCCTCATAGGGCTCCAATGTTTCAACCAATAGCTTTACCACGCTACCTGGCGTGTAGAATTGGCCACCTTTTTTACCTTCTGCTAATGCAAACTCACCCAAAAAGTATTCAAACACCCGCCCCAGCAAATCTTTGCTCTGTGCTTCTTTGGTGCCGAGGGTTGCGGTGCTTACCAAATCAACCAGGCCGCCGAGGCTTTGCTTATCGAGTTTTTCTTGTGCAAATACTTTAGGCAACACCCCGCGCAGGCTGGGGTTGTCCTTTTCAATGGCATCCATTGCCTCATCTATATCTCGGCCTATTGTGGGTAGTTTGGCACGGCCCTGCAACCAGGTCCATCGGGCTGAGGGCGGCACGTAAAATACTTTCTCCGCGGTGTATTCGTTCTTGTCTTCGGGGTCGGCGCCTTCGCTTTTTTGCGCGGTCAGTTTATTAAACAACTCCTCAAACGCGTCGGATATGTATTTGAGGAAAATTAAACCAAGCGCCACGTGCTTGTACTCGGCGGCGTCCATGTTTTTACGCAACTTATCGGCAGCCTTCCACAGTTTCTTTTCGAGGGGTTCTTCAACTTCTTGTTTTTGGTTTTTTGCCATACTGCGTAAATGTATAATTGTAATGGAATAAAAAGAAAAGATGGATATAATTTTCTAATGACACACTTTATGAGATAAAAACTCAAATGCAATTTTAAACAAATGACTTTGCCGATTGTCTTGAGCTATATAATTCAGTCCTTAATCTGCTCTATTACTTGTTCGGTATTTAGGACATGACCGTTGGCATTTATACCTGGCAAAATAGCGGTTCATCGCTTGTAACTCAAGGTTCTGTTAGTGGCAACTTTTCTTTTACAGTAGGCCAATAAGATTTCTTTGCTGAGAGGAAATAAGACCAGTTTAATGATTGGGATATTCCTAAAAACAAAGAAGGCAACCAATATTGGCTGCCTTCTTCTTTATGGTTTAAAGAATATAATCTAACTCCATTCTTCTTCGCTAAAAGAAGTTGATAATAGTTTTGTAATTGACTTGTTACAGATTAAGTTCTTCATAGGTTTTAGATTGTGGTTACGTAAATTGTTTGGTTTTTGTTCGGGCAAATATATCTTTTTTGAAATAAAAACATAAAAACGATACGAGTATAGTAATAACCAATGTCATGCCAAAATAGGATATAATAGACATACTGTCATTATTATTCACTCTTTTCAACAGTTCCAGCCGCCACAACTTTTTCATTTCCAATAGCATCCGTTGCCACCGTTCCAGTGGTTGCAGCTGCTCCTGTTGTTGCAGTAGACACAGGTCTAGCGGCCTCGGCTATTGGCATATGCACAATAAGAATCCCGTTTCCGGGCAACATCCAGGCAGTTGATTCCACATTTACAGAATACCCACTGTAATCAATACTCATGTCTCGAACCTTGGTATTTGATTTACCAAAGCCAAAGCATTCTGCCTTTAATACTACCTTGGGTGAATTATAAGTATAATTGACAACAGTTCTCTTTGATGGTTTGTTCATTTTTCTAGTGTACAGGTGGTCATGCACAAATATGTATCGCACCTCTTCAATTTCAATTTCAAGCTCATCGTTGAAATTAACAGAGAATGGTTTTTTATCTTTTTTTAAACTAAGCATTACGTTATACGTAGATGTGCTTGTCGGTTTAAATGTAATATCTACTTCGTATTTAAGCGTTTCAAATTTTTTCTCACCGTTATCAACGATATATGAAAAGTTGGTTATTTTATTTAATAACGTGGGGTCGTGTATATATGAAGGGCAATAGATATTAACCCTGACTTCCAACTGTTCTTCTCTGCTTCTTTTATGCGGGTTTATCAATTTATATCTGGTCTTGATCGTTTTTTTTATAACCGTACAGTTCGCAGGTATAGTAGTAAGCTTAGCAAAATCAGGTTCAGTACTTAACTCCTTTTCATCACAAACTATAAATAACCTGTAGTCTTCATAATATGGGTTAAACAAATATTCTGAAATAGAAGATTCCAATTTTAATATTGATTGGTTTAGGTTTTCCTCGTTTCTATTACCCCCCTTTTCAAATATGTGTTGATTACAATAATCTTTGACTTTTTTAAGCTGATCAATACTTAATTTCTTAAGATAGCTATTACTTGTTAATGCGTTAATTACTGAGTTTCGTGTAAAGTCTACAATATTTTTAATTTCTAATACGCGCGCAATAACACCTCCAGAAAGCATTGCTATTCCTACATCACGTAAAATGTAATGTACTCCAACAAGAAAGAGATACAAGTTTGGATAATATCGGGCCGTTTCACATTTCTCCATCCCCAAATGCAATACAACGGCGGAGAAGATACCTAAAATACCCCACAGAATAACACGACCCGCTCCTTTTAAGTCTAGCTCCTGATTAGTAGATTGGTTCTCCTCATTTTCTATTACAGTGGTTTCGGCAATAGGGGTGAAAATTAATTCAGATAGCCATTTTCTGGTTTCTTCAAACATATTGCAAAGGATATAAAATATTTTTACTAAACGAAACCATAATGCAAACTGTTATGTATAGCCTTATTTAAATTTCGCTTAAGGAAAATACGGTATTTATTATTCAAATCTAACACCAAAACCCTACGCTAAATGCATTTTGCAAAAGCAATAATCACTAATTTTTTGTTCCAAATCGTGTCCCCCATTGTGTCCCCTTTTATAAAAAATAATGCCTAACTAATTGATAGTTAGGCATTAAGTGAGGTCGGGAGCGGATTTGAACCGCTGTAGCAGCTTTTGCAGAGCTGAGCCTAGCCTCTCGGCCACCCGACCATTTTTAAAAGAGGACTGCAAATGTATCGAAAAAAACAAATTCTCAAACCCCAATTTCCAATTCTACAAAAACTCTATCCACATGTCCGCGTAATGGGGGGCTGTGTTTACTTACTCTCACTTTCAAATGGGTCAATTCGGGGTAGCGGCTTTTAATCCGGTCTAATATACGCTTGCACACATGCTCAATTAACTTAGCATGCACCTCCATTTCGGCTTTGGTTAGCTGGTATATCTGCTCGTAGTTAATAGTCTTTTTTAGCTCATCGCTTTGGGCAGCTGCATCCAGGTTGGTGGTCATATATATGTCAACGGTGTATTTACCGCCCAAAATCTGCTCTTCTTTATGATAGCCATGGTGCGCATAAAACTGAAGTCCCTCAACGGCAATAAGTCCCATACCAATAATGTTTGCGCGAAATTAGCAAGAAAAGCGATAGAGAAAGTTCAATTGCTCAGTTTGAAGTAATGAAACTTAACTTTGAGTTTTTAGCAATTCAATTGAGTTTATGGGAAATTGCTTTGTAGAAAATGCTCAATGAATTGGGCTTTTAAATCTTTTGTTGATGTTTTGAAAGATAACCTTGAGCTTTTTACAAACTACATTGTAGTTCTGCTTGCCTATACCATCGCTAACGAAGAAATAATATAATGCATAAATACAGCCAAGGATAGGATTTCCCTACTCCATTTGGCAACAAAAGACAGCCACTAACCTATTTAGTGTACACCAGTAAATAATCGCCTAGAGCTTGCCGTTGGCTTTCTTCCAATCCAAGTCGGCCACTAAAAAGGCATAAAGGGCCTGTAGATAGTTAAACTCGGTATCCTTAAGGGTGTTTTCGGCATCAAGCACTTCCTGGTAAGTGGCCATCGAGTTTTGATAACGTACATTTACGTCTTTAACCACATCCTCAGCCAGTTGAACATTCTCCTTTATCAAAGCCAGGTTTTGATAACAATTTGCATAGTTAACCGAGGTAGTTTGCAGTTGGTAATTAATAGTTTGCTTAATGTTATTGATGTTGTTCTCGTTTTTGCGTATCGCCAGCCTTTGTAACTGCATTTGCGCCACCTTCTGCAAACCATCAAAAATGGGTACCGTAAGTCTAATGCCAATGTAATCATTACTCACCCAGCTGCTTCTCTGAAAAAGATTGCTGTTATCAAGCCCAATACCACCAAACGAGCCATAACCCGATAACGTGGGTATATACCCATAGTTCACCTTTTTCAGTTGCAACTGGTTTAATGCCTCTTGCATTCCTTCGGTCTTCAACTCTATTCTTGCCTGCTCCGCCGATTTAAAATCGGGGTATTCTGGTATGCTTTCCTCCTTTATTTGCATGGGTAATACATCGGTTAACTCTGGTTTGCTATCCAACGGAAGCCCGATAAGTTGGCCCAAATTCGACTTAGTAGTAATTACCGAATCCTGCGCAATTTTAACCTGGTATTTGGTGTTTTGCAGGTTCAAATAAGCCCTGTTCAAATCGGTTTTCAGGGCGCTTTGGTTATCGTACTTAACTTTGGTATCGTCGTAAGCCTTTTGGTCGCGGGCAAGGGTGTTTTGGTTCTTCTTCAGTCGTTCTGCATTAAGTAATACCAGGTAATATGTCCTGCTTACGTTCACCTTCAAATCAATAATAGCCTGTTGTAATTGCAGGTCGCTAAGGCTTTTTTGCTGCTTGGTGTATTTCAAATCTCCGATGGCCGTAGCATCTACCAGCGGTATGGTAAGGTCCACGCTTGCAGCCCCCTGGTAAGTAGTGCCTTGTTGTATTTTCAGGTTTTCTGGCTCGCCGGTTATGGGGTTCGGAAACTTCAAGGCTACAATAGGCAGCTTAAGGTTGTTTTGCAGGCTGGCGTTACCATTAATTTTTGGCAAATAACCCGATATAGATTGCAACCTTTTAGCCTGTGCTATCTGCTGCTCAACCACGTAATTCTGAAACGAAGGCTGATTCTTTATTGCATAATTAATCGCTTCGTCCAGGGTCATATTAACGCTGTTCTGCCCAAAAACACTTTGAAGGGCCAAAAACAAAACCAGGGTGTAACTTATCTTCCGCATAATCAAAAATTTACGGCGCAAAAAACGCAACTATTTTGGTTCGGAGGTATCCAATTTATTCGAAACGCATGTTCTTTAACCCGAACCGTTGTATAGCGCGGCGTGCACAAAGAGTATAAGTATGTAATGCCCTGATTAACACCCCAAAGTTTGCTCGATATAAAGGGTTATATACCTTTGTAAACAGATGAATAACCTGGTAAAAATATTCATGCCTCTTTTTATACTGGGGCTTCAGTTTGGCCAACTAAAAGCCCAATTCGGGCGTAGTTATGGTGGTGCTTCCGAGGATTATGGATACGAAACCGAGGCAACGCCGGATGGCGGGTTTGTTATTGCCGGTTTAACGCAATCATATGGGGCCGGAAGTAGCGATTATTGGGTGTTAAAGTTTGATTCGCTGGGTAACAAAGAATGGGCGCAACCTTTTGGCACAACTTCATACGAGCAGATATATTCGCTTCGCTTAACCGTGGATAGTGGTTACCTTATAGGAGGGTATTCGGGCATCCCTGGGCCCAACCAAGAGGGGGCACTAATGTACAAGGTTAACTCTCATGGACAAATGGTTTGGACCAAGCTGATTCATCTTTTAACCTATGACCACTGCCACGCTTTGTTCGAGAATTATGAAGGCGGGTATTATATGGCAGGACATACCGAATCGACAGGAACACCCAGTGGTGCCATGTGGGTAGTTAAAATGGATAGCGCCCGCAACGTGATTTGGGATAGCTCATATACCACTATTTATACCAGCCAGCACGCTCACGCCGCTGCACTAACACCCGATAGCGGCTTGATAGTTTTAGGCCATACTGATGAATTTACTTATACCAATTTCCGTTTACTTAAACTTAATAAAAATGGCAATACGCAATGGGCGCAGGTTTATCGCTCCGGTTCCACTAATAATGACACACCACTTGAGATTAGAGTAACTAAGGAAGGCAATTACGCCATGTTTGGTTATACCGATTCGCAAACCACATCGCAGTTTTGGTTGTTGGTAGTGGATACCTTAGGTAATGAACTTATGAATAAGCATTACGGAACGGGACAAAATTATTTGTGGAGTGGGAGGCAAACCACAGATGGAGGTTTTATCATGATTGGGTACCGGGCCGGCGGTATATATGGTGGCACCGAAGAAATGATAATCTATAAAACTGACCCATCTGGAAACCTTCAATGGACCAAAGAATATGGTGGCCCAGGTACAGACGAAGGTTACGGCCTGGCAGCTTTTCATCAAAACAAATATGTCTTTGTGGGTGGCACATATTCATTTTCAACCGGTGGTGGTGAAGATGTATGGGTTATTGTTACAGATACAGCTGGGAACATAACCACTTACAGCGCCGTACCTAATGATGCCGGAATCGTAAAGATAATATCGCCGGTTGGCAATGATTGCAGTCTGAACTTTGACACTAAAATGGTTTTACTCAATGCCGGCCTCGATACATTGCAATCGGTGCTTGTATGTTATCAGCTGGATACTAATCAAATTGATACTCTTAACTGGATAGGTAGTTTGCCTTCATTGGCGACAGACACTATTGTTTTGGCAAACAACACAAGCTCAAATGGCAGGCATTCTTTCCGTGCCTGGACGGCATTACCTAACGATTCGGTAGATATTAACCCGGCCAACGACACTTCTTTTGCAAGTTTCACGCTTGATACCAGCAGGGCTTCAACACCTTTTCGTTGGGGATTTGAAAACGATACTCTTTTATCGTATGGGTGGACAACCAAAGGGGTAAGAACTTTACTTACCGTTGATACGCCGGGAGGGTTCGGCAATTCGAATTTTAGCATGAAGGCAAATTTTTTCCATGTTCCCCTCGGTACCCAACAATACATATCTCCAATCATCGATTTGACAGGGCTGACGTTGCCGGTAACACTGGAGTTTAGTGTTGCTTATCCTCAAACCGGATCGGAAACTAATCACTATAGAGATACCTTAAGAGTGAATATATCTAACGACTGTGGAAATACCTGGACTAACTTATATACCAAAGCCGATACCAAACTTGCCACAAATGCAATTACTACGAGCCAGTTTAGCCCGGCACCGAATCAATGGAGGAGAGAGCAAGTTGATTTGGATAGTTTTGCCGGGCAATTGGTGCAATTAAATTTTGAAGCAAAGAGCGGCAATGGCAACAATTTGTTTATTGATGACATCAATATTAGCAACGATAGTATAGTAATTTATACCGGTTTAGTAAATACTACCGGTGTTATGGAAATGACCGTTTATCCCAACCCCGCTGCAAACAATTTAATGGTTAAACTGCAACGGTATCAACCGGGAACTGAAATTAGTTTGATAAATACCTTAGGTGAAGAGTTGTATAGGCGAACAGTTGAATCTTCCGCAATGTCAATTGATATTTCCGGTATTCTCCCCGGCATGTATTTATTAAAGGCATCGAACAATGCGAATAACTGCATTAAAAAGGTAACAATTATCAAGTGATAAAAAGACTCTTCCCGATTTTGGTTTTGTTTTTTTCTGCGTTAATGGCTTCCGCCCAAATGGATATAGCTATTAGCGGAAGTATTGCACCAACTTACGTTACTATAGGTCATTCCTATTTTCAAGCCACCATTACCAACGAAGATACGGCCGTTCTACATAGTATTACTTTGGCATACAGCGGAAACGGTTCCACTCCCGTGAATCAAACTTTTAGTGGCTTAAGCCTGGGGCAATATCATTCAACCACATTACGATTTTCAACTCCATTTTTCTTTCTTACAGCAACCACCAACAGGGTAACAGTTACTTGCTCGGCACCCAATGGTGGGGTCGATCCAAATGCATCTAACAATAGCATGGCACAAAACATAATATCCTTAAGTCATACACCCGAAAAGCATGTTTTGGTAGAGGAATTTTCAACTACAAGGTGCGGCTTCTGCCCGGGCGGTTACACGCGCATACAACAAATAATGCAATCGGCAGATAGTAGCTTTACAGTTCCCGTAACTATACACGCCGGTTTTGGAGTTGATGCAATGACCACCAATGATGATACCGCTATAGCAAATACTCTCGGTAATGGCTGTCCTACTGCCAATATTGACCGATTGCTTTTGCCCGGCCAGCAAACCGTGGCCATAAGTGTAAACGGCATGGGCGATACTAATAACAACGCCGACCAATGGAATATCTGGAAAACCTCGGTCGAAAACCGCAGACAGGTATTACCACCGTGTAGTATTTATGCAAGCAATACTTACGATAGTGCTACGAGGGTAATGCAGGTTACGGTTTCAGCCCATTATTACGGGCCTGCAACCGGCCCTTTTAGAATAAACTGCTACGTGATAGAAGACAGCGTTACCGGTGTGGGCGCGGGTTATGACCAAAACAACAGCAATTACTCTTCGCCCGATACAACCGGTGGAATTCTAAACCCCTGGTTCCACGTTGGAAATAATAATGTGGGCGGTGTGTGGGCAATTACCGGTTATGTTCACCACAGGGTTGTAAGGGCCATGTTAGGTGGCGCATGGGGAAGTGCCGGCGTTATACCGGGCAATACCACCGATGGCGGGATATATACCAAAACATATCCTTATACTCTGCCTGCTGGCTTTCGCGATAAGTTCATCACTTTGGTGCCATTTGTTTGCGAATACTATGAATTTGAGCAAACACCAAACGATGTCTTTAACGTAGTTTCGATGCCACTGAATGACTCTGTAGTAATAAGTGCCCCCATAGCTTCGCTCCCATCGGTGCTACCCATGGATACAACAGTTTGCTTGGGAAGCAATGTTAGCTTGCTTGCTAACGGTGGTATTGCTTATTTATGGAGCACCGGAGACACCACTGCTTCAGTGGTAGCGAACATCGCTTCTGATTCTGATTATACCGTTACCGTAACCCTGGCCGATAGCGCCACATTTGTAACTTCGGCACATATAGCCATTACACCCGCCCCTGCGATCCAAACACAACCTGTTAATGAGGCTGCCTGTCCCGGTAGTAAAGCCACTTTTTCCGTTCAAGCCGCAGGAACAGAGTTAAGCTATCAATGGAAAAAAAACGGTGCTGATATATCAGGCGCCACAAGTGCTCAATATGTGGTTGCCAATGTTTCGGGTACCGACACCGGCTCATACACAGTGGTAATAACAGGTGCCTGTCCAGCCACTTCCAACCCGGTGTCTCTTATTTTAAGTGATACCCTGGTAATATCAAGCCAACCTACTTCTCAAACTATTTGCGTCGGTAGTCCTGTAACTTTCAATGTTATTGCCAACGGGTTGAATCCCACATATCAATGGTTTCGAAATGGTAACTTGGTTTCATCTGGCAGTTCTGATTCAATTACTATCAATAATCCTTCTGTAGCTGATTCAGGCAACTATAGCTGCTCTATAAACAGTGCTTGTGGAAACGCCACCTCTCAATCCGCTATATTAATCGTAAAGGAACCTTCATTCAATAGCCTTAGCGACACCATCTGCCCAGGGACTGCTTATAATTTCAATGGCAATCAATTAACCAATCCAGGTATTTACTCCGATACTTTTACAAATGCCCTGGGCTGCGATAGCTTCGTTATTCTTTCCTTGAATTTGTTCCCGTTAGTTGAATGGAACGGCCCTTCAGACACTATTGTTGCTGGTTCTTTACTCATAAACCTTACCGGTGGTACCCCCACCGGTGGCAACTACTCCGGCGATGGAGTAGTGAACAACGCCTTCTATCCCGACTCTGCCGGGCCGGGTGTTCACACGCTCACATATTCAATCACCGAAGGCAACGGTTGCACCGATACTGCAACTAAAAACTATGTGGTAATTGTCGCTGGAATTAATAACCTAGCCGCCGACAAATCCATTAAACTATATCCTGACCCGGTAAAAGACATGCTATTTGTTGAAGCCCAGCAGAGCTTGTTTAATTTCACAATCAGCATATTCGACCCCACGGGTAAAATTGTGGTTTGTCCCTTTTACAAAGATGGAGGCAAGCTAACTATCAATACATCCAACCTCAGCCCGGGCGTATTTTATATTCGGTTGCAGGCCGGGAGTTCTCAACTAACCAATAGGTTTGTAAAGCTCAACTGGTAATCTCACTGTTTTATAAATCTCCCCAAATAACCATCGGTTCCTTCAAAGCGCATAATATAGCATCCCGGTGCCAATTGCGAGACATTTGCCTCCAATCGTGAATTAGTTATAGTTATACCACTCATTACTACTCGTCCGTTCACGTCAACAACTTCAACCGATTTATTTACCGGGTAGTGATTCGATATAACAGCAGTAATGCCATCGGTAACAGGGTTAGGATACAATATCGTTTGTTCGTTTGGTGAATAGTCAGTAATACCACTCACATACGAAGCCGATATATATATGTTCTGGCTTCGACACATCGAGCCAACAAACTGCCCGTTTCTATATGAGTTGGCTATCATCGAAAACGCAAAAACACCCTCGCTACATGGTTTAGACCATATTACATCACCGGTTGCGCCGTTAAAAGCAAAAGTGCTATCTGCCCCACCCAAATCAACACAAAACAAGCTTGGGTACTGGTACTCCGGTGCCGGTATGTTTTGCGATATCAAAGGCGCAGTTAAAACAAACGAAACGCTATCTCCATCAGGATTCGAAAGAATCCCTGGCAGATGAAACATATCCAGGTTACCTATACCGGTGGTAAGCGGCGGCATCACCGGTGCATTGTAGTGAAACCCGGCAGCGGTATCAACTCTCACTATGGTTTGTATATAATACTGATTGCCAATTGCGGTACCTTGGGCAATGTTAGTGACGCCATTGAGGCTATATTGGTTTAATACAGATATTGTATAACAACCATTATTTGACGCGGGGACCGAGTCGTAGGTATGGCTTGCAATATAAACGTGCTTATAAATAACGGTGTTACCCATAAATACCGATACCGGTGTGTCTTCGGCAACGCTGGTAGCATGCACATAAACATTAGGGCCTTCACCCCAGTTTATCCATATCGAATCATCGGCTAACGTTTCATACTTATCAAAATCGAAGGTTATAACCGCAGTGCAGGTCATAGGATTATTCGGGTCAAGGTTATACCTTATCTCTCCCGAATACACAGGCGTACTCAGCCCTCCGCAGGCATTAAGCCATTGGTGTGCAAAGAGTAAGCAAAGCATAAAAAGTATCCTCATTCAATTTATTATATGCCTGTTGCCCGTAAAGGTAGTGATTGTAACACAGCTTAACATCCACCCACTTGTTAATTCAAGAACTTGCATCTCAATGGGCTGTTTGTATATTTGACTACCTTCGAACCCCTATGGCAAAAGAACAATTAAGTGTATTCGATATATTCAAAATTGGCGTTGGCCCCTCCAGTTCGCACACCCTCGGGCCATGGCGGGCGGCAGAGCGCTTTTTAAAGGAAACCGACATTAACACCATTGCCTCCATACAGGTTAACCTTTATGGCTCACTTGCCAAAACCGGCAAAGGCCACGGCACCGATATCGCCGTTATGCTCGGCCTAAACGGCGAAGACCCGGTTACCTTCGATACCTCCACACTGCACTCCGCTATTGATAACATTACCACCACCCAAAAGATAAAACTCGGCGGACAAACCGAAGTAACATTCACCCCTGCAACCGATATCATCTTCCACAAAAAAGAGAGCCTCCCCTTCCACCCCAACGCACTTAAAATAGTGGCCATACTAACCACGGGTGCCACCATTGAGGGCACCTATTACTCCATCGGCGGAGGCTTTGTGGTAAAGGACGGCGAGGACGCCAGTACCACCAAACAACACGTTACCCTTAAATACGACATCAACGATGCCGAAGACCTACTGCAAAACTGCATGGGCGCCGGCATCAGCATTTCGCAGCTGGTAATGGAAAACGAAAAAGCCTGGCGCACCCAACAAGCCACCGTTAAAGGCATACTCAACATATGGCGCGTAATGCAGGAGTGCATTTACCGCGGCTGCCACGCCGATGGCATTTTACCCGGTGGCCTGCACGTTGTGCGCCGCGCAGCCAAAATGAACCGCCAACTACTAAAGGGCAAGCCCGAAACCAACCTTACCGAGTGGGTTGCCGCCATCCGCCAAAGCGGCACCGACTTTACCAGCATTATGAACTGGATAAGCTGCTTTGCTCTTGCTGTTAACGAAGAGAACGCCGCCTTTGGCCGTGTGGTTACTGCCCCCACCAACGGCGCCGCCGGTGTGGTGCCTGCCGTGCTAATGTACTACCATGTGTTCGGCAAGCAAACTACCGACGCCGACATAGTTAAGTTTATGCTCACTGCCTCGCAAATTGGTTGCCTGTTCAAAATGGGCTCAACCATATCAGCCGCTATGGGTGGTTGCCAGGCCGAAATAGGCGTATCATCCTCCATGGCCGCCGGTGCTCTTACCGAGTGCCTCGGTGGCTCACCCAGCCAGGCCATGCAGGCCGCCGAAATTGCCATGGAACACCACTTGGGCATGACCTGCGACCCCATTGGCGGACTTGTGCAAATACCCTGCATAGAGCGCAACACCATGGGCGCCATTAAAGCCATAACCGCCAGCCAGCTTGCCCTGCAAGGCGACGGCGAGCAAATGAAAGTCTCGCTCGACGCCGTTATAAAAACCATGTGGGACACCGCCGTCGACATGAGCAGCAAATACAAAGAAACCGCCGAAGGTGGGTTGGCTATTAAGGTGCCGTTGAACTTACCGGAGTGCTAGAAGTCCTTGGTCTAAACCAGAATTGAATGCAGATTAAACGATTTGGGGCCTCATAATACCGTTCAACCTGTGTTTGCTTTGATTTACCAGTACAAAAGACTTGCAAAGAAATTGCAAGAATGGTTTACACCAATTTATTCGTAATTAATTGACTTTTAATTAGTTGTGAAAATGGATGGTTTACAACTTTTAATTTTGTAAACCATGGGCCAAAATTTAGCCTACTAATTTAATGAGGGTTTTATGTATTTATAATGCAACCTATTTTAGACTTTCCGGCTTGCATAAATCTTGCGCTATCCATAAGGCTTCACCCTTTGCGTGAACCTGTATTAAAAAAACTACTTCACCTCCCCACAAACCATCCCCGCAAACTCCCTTATCCCTTCCGGGCTAAAATGGCATACATCCGCAAAATACTTACCACCTTTAGGGTAATGGGCATTCAAATCAATCCACCGCGCATTCGGGTATGGTTCAACCCAGGCTTTGCTGCTAACATTAATAGTATCAATAAAGCGCTTCACATTGGCACCGGTCCCCCAAATTTCAGTCTCTCGCGAGTGGTCGCAAAAATTATAATCAAGTGTTTTATTCTTAAATTTTGGCAACGAATAATCAACCGGTAAGTAATAGGCAAACGTAAAGTATAAAAACCGCGCGTGTTGCTCTTTCGCCTCATCCATTACCTGCTTTAGGTTACGCTCATAGCAATGCACACTCTTCAAATCGCTACCGTACTGTAGCCACTCAGGCCGCAGCGCAAAGTGTTTAGGTATATAAGCATCCTTATCAAACGCAGCTTTCCATTTAATCTTCATCCAGTCATAAAAAAATGGCAGCACGGTAATATCCATTTCCTTGTGGCGTGTAATAGTATTTATCTCATCATACCATTCGTAGTGGCTGTAATCATCCTTAAAAACGTTGGCGGGGCAATTATTAAGCCGTGAGTCGTTAATAGCATCGTAATAAATAACTGCATCAAAATGCTTATCGCGCAGCAAATCATACTTCACCAAATTATCGCGCGAGCCATGCCCTACGCCCGAGGCATTATAAATCTTAACCTGGTTAAAACCTTTAGGCACCTGTATGCAGGCGTTCATCTCCTTCACAATATCCACCCAATCCTTATGCAACACCGAGCACGATAAAATCAAAACATCATACGTCGAATCTGTATTCAAAATCGAGGCCTGTTTAATAGGAATAAGCTCGGGATAGTACCTGTAAATAAGCTTAGATGGATGAATAAACCCGGCACCAGCCGATACGCATAAAACAAGCCGCAGGCTAATTTCAAGCAACATGTAACAACACAAAAAAGCAGCAAAAAAATAACCAATCTTCCTCATCAGCTTGCTATAAACGCCGATAAGTATAGAGATTATTAAGCAGAAGGAATATTGCTATCGGTTTAAAATACTAACCGGCACACTTTTACAAGCCGCCTCACTTCGTATCTGCAAATAATAAAGCCCATCACTTAAACCCGAAATATCAAGGCTAAAATTACTTATGCCCGTCGTTTTATTTTCAACAAGCACAACCTGCCCGGTGGCATCAAATAGCTTTATGGTTAACGGCTGAGTATAGGTTTGAGTAATTCGCACATTTACTTCCGTAACCGCCGGATTAGGAAATACACTAAAGCCAAAATTATCTGCACTCAAATGGCTTACACCTGTTATAGTGTCAATCGCAGTGGTATCGGTGCTATAAAGTATTACAACCGTCGCGGTATCGGCACATCCCAAATAGTTATAAGCAATAATGGTATAGATGCCTGTATCAACCTGTGTGCTATCAGTAAAATTGCCATACCAGGTGTACACCAATCCGGTGGTATTAAAGTAATTCAGCAAATCGGCAGTCGTTCCATGTTGAATACTATCAATAGTATCATTGCCTAAACCTGGCCTCGTTATTTCAAACGCACCGGCATCTCTTACCCCATTAGCGGCTATTCCTTCAGCATCGGTTGTGGTTGCACCATTGCAACTGGCATGGCCTTGTGCAACACTTCCGCAAAATATGGGCACCACCGGCACACATCCGCTAAAATAACCAAGCGTATCAAGCATAGGGTCAGTGCCCGATATATCCGAGTTACCGGTTAAATAATTAAAATTATCCGTTGCGCCCTGCAACACGTTACACCCGCCCGAATTAACCGGTGCAGCAAAATATACCCCTGCCGCCGAATCTAAAGTTGTATTGCCCCAAATAATACTGTTAGCAATAGTT
Source organism: uncultured Bacteroidota bacterium (assembly GCA_903861145.1). Taxonomy (GTDB): domain Bacteria; phylum Bacteroidota; class Bacteroidia; order Chitinophagales; family LD1; genus Bog-950. Next base: position 32,658 of record CAIOTH010000139.1, read on the forward strand.
ACCGAATCGGATGTTGATAGATAACCTCCACCCTTTACCCCCGCACTATTATTCACAATTGTGCAATTGCTCAAAACCGCCTTTTGCGAAACGACAGCCCCTCCCGAGCCTCCGCTATTATTAAAACTAAAAGTGCAGTTGTAAATATTAGCCAGTGTTGACGAATATATCGCTCCCCCACTCCCCGAAGTCCCGTTATGGTTCGATGCAGTATTGCCGCTAAACGTTGAATTATACACCCAAACATTACTGGCATCAATAGCCCCGCCCTTACCACTACCGCTGTTCGAAAACGCTTCGTTACCCGAAAAATAGCAGTAGTTAACATGCAGAATATGGGCATTAACAGCCCCGCCGGGCGCACTCGCAGCGGTGTCAATGCAATTAAAAAAATTAAGGTAATTAAGCGTCAACGGCTTGGTAGTTGAGCTCGCAATAATTGCAGCGCCGTTAAACAATAAATGGCCACCACTAATGCCGGGGTTTTGGCATGCCAAACCACTAATAACCAAACTATCAGTTACCGCTATCGGGCTTAACAGGTAAATGGTATCATGCGCCGATAATTGCAACACTATACTGTCAAGCCCTGCATTGAGGTTTGAGCTATCAATAGCCGCGCGTAACGAGCCCACCCCGGTATCGGCTACCGTAGTTACGTAATAATTATTCGCTTTAACGGTCCCCCCGAATATGAAAAAGAGAGCAACAAATACCAATGATTTTAAACGGATGCGAGAATATAATTGGACCATGCAGCTATTTTAGTTTTTTATCAGACTAACAAAGCCCGTTGTAGTTTAATGATAACGCATTAAAGGCATAGAGGTAAAAATATTTAAATTACCGGCCTTATTAAAAGCATTTATTTGATGGAACGGGCCAAACGCATTTTTATCACCGTAATAATTTGCCTTATCGCCATCGAGCTACTTTTACGTTTGAGCGGTGTGTTTAAAACTTCCTCCGAAAAATCGGGCATGGGTTATGTAAGTAGTTATGGCGAGGTTCATCCCACCTGGTATAATACCCACAAACCTTACGATACCCTTATTCCCCCTACTACCGATTTTCATTATCAATTTTGCACCAATAAATTAGGCCTTCGCGATAAAGATTATCCCACTAATAAATCCGATTCTGTTTACCGGATTCTCATAACAGGCAATTCGTACGTTGAGGGTGTTGGCGCCCCTTATGATAGCACGTGGCCCAGGCTTCTGGAAAAGGAATTATTAAGCCGCAATATGCGTGTAGAGGTAATTGATGCCGGCATTTCGAGTAATGATATTATGTACGATTATGTTTTCTATCGCGACAAACTTCGCTCATACCATCCCGACCTGGTTATTGGCACTATGAACAATTCTGATTATATCTACTACGCTTTTCGCGGAGGCATGGAGCGCTTTCATAAAGATGGAACGGTTCACTATTTACCAATACCCCGGTACGATTTCCTATCTCATTATTCGCACCTGTTTAGGGCAATATTGGCAATCTATCAACCCCTTGAGGGGGCTTATCTGTCAAAAAGTAATTATAGGGCCGTGGCCAACCGGGCAACTGCCGATTTTGCCAGGGTAATAAAAACCTATAACGATACAGTAACAAAAGATGGTGCCAAGTTCATACTGATGGTATACCCCAAAAAAAATGATATCGGCCTGAGTAGTTTTTTTATACGCAATTCATCTAACAACTTTAGTGCTTTGTCAAAATTATTGTCTAATGATGGCATTGCCAACTTCAACATCATTGCGCCCATGAAAAACAAATTAGAAAGTCAAAAAAAGGAAAACTTCACCTATCAGCACGATGGTCATTTTAAGCCCTCCGGTTATCTGATTTTGGCAAAATTAGCCTGCGATTCGCTCATAGCATCCCAAATTATCCAACCCGGGCGCCAATAACCTTTGCGTAAAACCACAAGCATTTTAATTACATAGCTTCCCAAATAATTGCAAAATCACGATTCAAAATTCCAACCCTTCCTTTATCTTGGTATATTCGCCGTCGCATAAAAACACCTATAGTTGAAAAGGGTTTTAAATCTTATATCGCTGCTTTTTTTCCTTCAAGTTGCATTCGGCCAGGTATTGATTAAGGACATTAATATTGGTTCCGAAAGTTCAAATCCATCGGGTTTTGTGCGCCTCGATCGCCAAACCTTCTTTATTGCCAACGATTATGTGCATGGCTACGAACTTTGGGTTACTGATGGTAGCGAGTTAGGTACCACAATGGTGAAGGATATTTACCCCGGTTTAGGCGATGGTTGCTTTAATCGTGCTGCTATAAACCGAAAAGCCTCGAGCCCGCAGGTATTAGGCAAAAACGTTTATTTCTTTGCTACAGATGGTGTTCATGGCTTTGAGTTATGGCGTAGTGATGGCACCGCTTTTGGCACCACCATGATGAAGGATATAATGCCCGGCCTGGGTAGCTCATCTGTTGATTTGACATTGGTACGCGCAGGCAACTATATTTACTTTGCCGCCAGCGACGCGTCACACGGTATTGAATTATGGAAAACTGATGGAACTGATACCGGAACGGTTCTGTTGAAAGATCTATTTCCCGGCCCCCAAAGTGGTAATCCGCTTTATCTATTTGCCGATAGCGATGTAGTTTATTTTGCTGCCAACGACAAAGTAAACGGTTACGGCTTATGGAAAAGTAATGGAACTGAAGATGGGACTGTTTTTTTGAAAAATGTAGCTCCCTCCGGCGACCTTAAAGATTCGGTTCCCTACATAAAATTTAATGGCGAATTATATTTTGGCGGGGTTACCCTTGATAATGGAACCGAACTATGGAAGACCAACGGAACGCCAGAAGGAACCATCCTGATTAGAGATATAAACCCCGGTAAGGCCGATGCTTTCCCCTTATACTTCAACATGCTCAATAACCACATCGTATTTTCGGCTGTAACCAAAGCAAACGGAAAGGAACTGTGGCAAAGTGACGGAACAGAGGCCGGAACAACTTTAGTAAAGGATATAAATCCGGGGAAAGAGGATGGCAACCCCGGTAAACCTGTTGTTCTCAATAACCATATCTATTTTGTGGCAAGCGATAGCGCAAAGCGCAGCGAACTTTGGATGAGTGACCTTACCGATACCGGCACTCATATTTTTTATCCCGCTAAACCAATCCCCGGTCAGCATTTCATGAACTTGTTTGCCGACAATGGATGGATTTATTTTACGACCGATTCCGCTGATATGGGCTTTGAGTTATGGCGCTCAGATGGTACAACTGAGGGAACAAGAATGTTAACCGATATCTGCCAGGGGCCTTGCAGCTCTGAGCCTGCGGGATTTTATAAAAGCGATACCACCCTTTTTTTTAGTGCCAACGATGGCACCCATGGCAACGAATTATGGAGCATTGGTAACAACATTAATTTTATTCAGCGGATTACATCCGATCAAACTAAAGACTTATACCTGGACCCCCTGAAGAGAGAACTTAACATTTTGCGAAAAACAGGTAGCGACATTACCTACATCAAAATTTTTGATTTACGCGGAGGTGAGTTGTACACGCAATACATTAAAGACCCAAACCAGATTTCTTCCGACATGCTTAAGCCCGGCATTTACATATTGCGCTCTTACGACCAGCACGATGATGCTGTTTCCTTTGCACGCTTTATTAAGGAGTAGTATCTCTAATTTAATAGTATAATTGGCTAATCGCTATATTCGCCTTTCTCACATGATTATGGAAGTACAGAAGAAGAAAAAGGTAATGTTCGTTATCAATCCCATTTCGGGAGTGTATAAGAAGAAGAATGTACCCGAAAAAGTAGCCCGCTATATTGATTACGTTCAATACGATTACACCATTCGTTTTACCCAATACGCCGGCCATGCAAGCCTTATTGCCCAACAAGCGGTTGAACAAGAATATGATGTAGTAGTTGCCGTTGGCGGCGATGGCTCTATTAACGAAATTGCCCAAAGCCTTGTTGGCAGCGGAACTGCTTTGGCAGTTATCCCCTATGGCTCAGGTAACGGTTTCGGCAGACACCTAAAAATCCCTCCACGCGATGTTAAAGGCGCAATCAATGTCCTCAACACCGGTAAAATTGTAAAAATTGATTTAGTAAAATCCAACGTCCGCTACTTTATCAGTAACGCCGGTTTTGGTATCGATTCATCAGTCGCCCGCCGCTTCAAGCATCACACCACAAGGGGGCTTAGCTCATACGCTTGGGCAATGGTTAAAGAATTACTATTTTATTTTCAACCTTTCGAAGCAAAGCTTGACATTGACGATATTACCGTTGAGGGTTCGTGGTTTTTGTTCACTGCCTTTAATGCCAATCAATACGGTTACGACTATGCCGTGTTTCCGTTTACCAGCTTAAAAGATGGCGTTTTGGATGTTATTTTAATGAAATACTTCCCGCTCAAAAAACTGCCTTACATTGTGGCTTGCCTTATGCTAAAGAGGCCCGATTTAATAGCCGAAGCCCAATCATACCGCGCGAAAAAAATAACCATCCATGGCAACAAAAAGATGGTTTACCAGTTCGATGGCGATGCCTTTGTTTACCATGATGATGTTACCATGGAAGTAGTGCCACACGCCATTAACGTTATAGTGCCACAGGAATTAAACGCATATTAATTCAAACCCAACACCTATGAGCAAACATAGAGATGATAAACCACGGGTAGTATTCTCTACTAACCCCGACTTTAAACCCGAATCGGACGATAATAACAAGCAGGAAACCATTGCCGCCAATCAACAAACCCTTTACGTTTCCATCGAACGCTTAAAAGGTGGCAAAATGGCCACCGTCATCGGCAATTTTATAGGTTCCGAGGCTGACCTTGAAACCCTCGGAAAACAACTCAAAACCAAATGTGGTGTGGGTGGGACCGTTAAGGATGGATTGATTATGATACAGGGTGAGCAGCGGGATAAGGTGATGGGATTTCTGCATGCAATGGGGTGTAAGACGAAGAAGAAGGGAGGATAATTTTTGAATTAAATTTTTAGCCCTTTTTTATTTAACTTAGTGCAACAAAACAGGATCAATGTCTACCGCGGAGTTGAAGAAAAAACTAATTGGAAAAATAACAGATTCGGATGATGAAAATCTGTTGCAAGAAGTATATCGTTTGCTCGAATTAGAAAACGAGGCTCTGGCATTGTATCCGTTAAGCGATGAGCAGATATCCGTAGTTCGCGAGTCTCAGGAGCAAATAAAAAAGGGCAAATTTATCAATAATCTTGACGCCAATAAAGAAATTGACGAATGGTTCGAAAAATAACCTGGTCTCTGCGAGCCCAGGAGGACAGGAAGGCGATTTTTAAATATTGGAATGAACGGAACCGATCCAAACGGTATAGTCAAAAGCTAAATCGCCTATTCAATGAAACCGTTAGTTTCCTGAGCGAACATCCACACATTGGTAGAATAACTATTCTTGATAACGTCCATGTTAAAGTGGTCCGCGATTATCTCATTATTTATGAAATAGCCGAAACTGAAATAACAATTCATACTATTTGGGATGGGCGCCGCAATCCAACCGAATTGGGTGTTTAGTTAATTTTGCCATCTATAACCCAAACTGTATTTTTATCCACACCCCTCCCCCATCCCACCCCAATTTCGTAAATTCGCATACCTTAAATTAACCTCGTTTCCCTGTAAATCATGCCCGAATTCGTCCATCTCCATTCTCATAGCCAGTATTCATTGTTAGATGGCGCCGCCAGCATACCCGGTATGTTTAAAAAGGCCGCCAAAGATGGCATGAAGGGCCTTACCATTACCGACCACGGTAACATGTTCGGCGTGTTCGAATTTGTAGCCGAAGCCGGTAAACATAAACTAGCCGATGGCAGCACAATCAAACCCATTGTAGGCTGCGAGTTTTATTTGGTAGATGACCGCACAAAACAAAAATTTACCCGCGACGAAAAAGACAAGCGTTATCACCAGTTGATGATTGCTAAAAACGCCAACGGCTACAAAAACCTGATTAAGCTCTGCTCGTTAGGTTACACCGAAGGTTTGTATGGAAAGTATCCGCGTATCGATAAGGAACTGATATTAAAGTATCACAAAGATTTAATTGCCACTACCTGCTGCATTGGTGCCGAAGTACCGCAAACCATTTTGCGCAAAGGCGAAGACGAAGGCCGCAAAGTATTTGAATGGTGGTACAACATCTTTGGCGAAGACTACTACATCGAATTGCAACGCCACGGTATGGCAGAACAGGACAAAGTAAATGAGGTACTGCTTAAATTCTCTAAAGAATACAACGTAAAGATAATTGCCACCAACGACTCGCATTATGTTGACCAGCAGGATAGTAACGCTCACGATATTCTTCTTTGCATTAACACCGGCGAAAAGCAAAGCACGCCAACCAACAAAGAGTTTTCTGATGACGATGTAATGACCAAAGGCAAACGTTTTGCCTTTTTCAATGATCAGTTTTATTTCAAAACGCAGGCCGAAATGACTGAGCTTTTCAGCGATCTGCCTGAAGCTATTGATAACACGCACGAAATATTACACAAGGTTGAACACTTAAAGTTGAAGCAGGATATCATGCTTCCTAACTTCCCCATACCAGCTGCATTTCAGATACATGCCGATGATGTGTTCAATCAATGGGAATATTTGAAGCACCTCACCTTTGAAGGTGCACACAAACGCTACCAGGAAATTACGCCCGAGGTTCAGGAAAGGTTGGACTTTGAATTGCACACCATAAAGATGATGGGCTTTGCGGGCTACTTCTTAATTGTATCCGACTTCATTAAAGCCGGTCGCGACCTTGGGGTTATCATCGGCCCCGGTCGGGGTTCGGCAGCGGGCAGTGCAGTAGCCTACTGCGTTGGCATCACCAATATTGACCCCATTGCCTACAAACTGCTCTTCGAAAGGTTCCTCAACCCCGACCGTAAGTCAATGCCCGATATTGATACCGACTTTGATGACCAGGGCCGCGATAAGGTTATAAAATATGTAGTTGATAAATACGGCAAAAACCAGGTTGCTCAAATTGTTACTTACAGCACACTGGCAGCCAAAGTGAGTATTAAAGACGTTGCCCGCGTGTTGGATCTACCACTCAATGAATCGTTAATGATGACCAAACTGGTGCCTGAAAAACCCGGTATTGGTTTAGACAGAATACTGCATGCACCCCTGGATGGTGACAAGAGTTTAAAAGATAAAGAAGCCCTTTCATCCGAAGAAATTGAGGATGTAAAAACACTTCGTAAAATTTATGATGACAAGGGTTCGCTGCAGTCAAAGGTTTTGCACGAAGCTGAGATTTTGGAAGGTGGCGTGCGCGGCACCGGTGTGCATGCCGCGGGTATTATTATCGCACCTAAAGATTTGACCGAAATTGTTCCTATTGCCACATCTAAGGATACCGAGTTTTACCTCACCCAATACCAGGGCAAGGTAATTGAAGATGCCGGTGTAATTAAAATGGACTTTTTAGGTTTAAAGACCTTGACCATTTTACGCGATGCATTAAAGCTGATTAAGCAGAACTACGATATTGATATCGACATTGATACAATTCCACTTGATGACCCCAAAACTTTTGAGCTATACCAGCGTGGTGAAACAAACGCCACTTTTCAATTTGAAAGTGCAGGTATGCAAAAGTATTTGAAGGAACTTAAGCCCGATAAGTTTGGCGATTTAATTGCCATGAACGCGCTTTACCGTCCAGGCCCGATTGCTTATATACCCGATTACATTTTGCGTAAGCACGGCAAACAAAAAATTGTTTACGATGTGTCTGAGATGGAGGAGTTTTTAAATGAAACTTATGGCATAACCGTTTACCAGGAACAGGTGATGCAGCTTTCGCAAAAAATAGGCGGCTTTAGCAAAGGCGATGCCGATGTGCTACGTAAAGCCATGGGTAAAAAAGACAAGGCCACACTCGATAAAAAGAAGACCTTGTTTATGGAGGGAGCCACAGCCAAAGGCCACAACGCCAAAGCGCTCGAAAAAATATGGACCGATTGGGAAGCTTTTGCTCAATACGCGTTCAACAAATCGCACTCTACTTGTTATGCTTTCGTGGCGTTTCAAACTGCCTATTTAAAAGCAAATTACGCCGCTGAATATATGAGTGCCGTGTTGACCAATAACATGGGCAACATCGATAAAATTACCTTCTTCATGGAAGAATGTAAGCGTGCAGGCATACCGGTTAAAAGCCCTGATATCAACGAAAGCGAGGTTCACTTCACCGTAAATAAAAACAAAGAAATCCGTTACGCCCTATCAGCCATCAAAGGTGTTGGCGAAGCCGCGGTTGAATCAATTATACAAGAGAGAACAGCTAACGGCCCATTCAAAAGCATTTTTGATTTAACCCGCAGGGTAAACCTGCGCACCGTCAATAAAAAATCGTTGGAAGCTCTTGCCCTCGCAGGTGCCTTCGATTGCTTTACGCAATACCACCGCGCCCAGTATTTTATGCCCGATAAAAAAGATGGCTTGAGTTTACTGGAGAAAGCTGTTAAGTACGGCAGTAGTTTACAAAACTCGTCCACCATGCAGCAGAACTCCCTTTTCGGAGGCGAAAGTGGCGGCGCTGATGTAACAGAGCCAACGGTAAACGGCAGCGAAGAATGGAGCCTGTTGGAAAAACTAAAGAAAGAGAAAGAAGTAACCGGGGTATACATCAGCGGCCACCCGCTCGATGATTACCGGTTGGAAATTCAAAACTTTACTAACACCAAGCTCAACGAAATAGATAAGAAGAAAGACAAAGAGTTGAAAATAGCTGGTATTGTTACGGCCACTGAAACCAAAATTGCCAAAAACGGAAATCCTTACTGTCGTTTCGTTTTAGAAGACTTTGATGGCACTTACAACTTCTCTATTTTCAGTAAAGACTACTTACAGTTTAAACCATTTATCGAAACCAACGGAGCCCTGCTTTACCTAACCGGCAAATACCAACCGCGCTGGAATGGTGATGAGTACGAATTTAAGATTACCAAAATAGACCTGCTCTCCGACATACGCAGCAAACTATCTAAAACATTAACGTTGCAGGTAAATTGCCTGGATATTGATGACAAAGCCGCAACCGAAATATTCAATGTTGCCCAAAAATACCCGGGCAATGTAAAACTTCGCATCAGGTTTATCGACCGCGAAGAAAGCCTCGTAGTAACCGAAACCTCAAGCCTTTTCAAAATCGAACTCACCAACGAACTTTTCCGCGATTTGGAAAGATTGAATGTGGAGTATAATTTGAATTAGGATTCAATCAATATGGCACGACTTCTATTTTGAGATTACTTCAATCTGCGTGTATCTGAAAACTCTTGCGGGATCCGGAACTCCCTTATTCGCCTTATAATTTCTTGGAAATCCAATCCCTGAATAATATTGCCCGGTCAGCTTCACTGTCAAAGGGATGTTGTTGCCATTCCATAACTTGTCGGCGTTGATCAAATGTTCATCTGCCGGTTCTAGAAAAATATATTCTTTAACACAAGTGTCGCAAATAATTCTGTTCTCAAGCCATTGAGCGCATTCGCAACTTATTGCTTGATACGAAACGTCAATTATAATAGTTCCTGGCAGCAGTTTCCCTTTATCAGCTTGTGCAGGGACAATAATTAGGCCTAATGACATTAAGAAAAGCGACATTAATTTGGTCATACCTAGTGATTAAACTAAAAGTGTCTATCTCCTCCTAAACTCCCCCATAACAATCCCCGCCGCCACCGCAGCATTTAATGATTCTGCTTTACCAAAATTTGGGATTGAAATATTATGGGTAATAAATGGAACCAGCTCCTCACCTATCCCATTAGCTTCATTACCTATCAAAATAATGGCCCCTTCAGGTAGCTTCGTCTCATATAAATTATCGCCATCCATAAAAGTACCATAAATGGGTAGCTGCTTATTATTAGTAAACAAGGCCTTCAAATCAACATAATGGCATTTTACTCTAAATAAAGAACCCTTCGCGGCGCTAACCACTTTAGGGTTGAAAATATCTACCGAGCCTTCCGAAAAGAATATATCAGTTATGCCAAACCAATCAGCCGTGCGTATTATTGTGCCGGCGTTACCGGGGTCGCTCAGGTTATCGCAAGCCAGGTAAAGGCCTGCTTTAAGTGGATTACCTAAAATCGAGTCATCCGCTACGGGAATTTCGGCCACCGCTAAAACCTGGTTAGGGTTTTCATGAGTCGAAATTTTTCTTAATTCTTCCTCGGTTACCTCAATAACTTCCAATTTGCTCCGTTCTACCGCTACATTCCAGGCCGTTGTTTTAAATATGGCCTGAATATTGAACGGTGACGTGAGCAACTCACGAACCAGCTTATCGCCTTCAACCAGAAATTTGCCATACATTTGGCGATATTTCTTTTGTTGCAGCGAGCGGACAAAACTGATTTGCTGTTTAGATATCATGGGCTTAAAATCGGGTTTGCATCATCAAATATCAGGTATGCAATCCGAAATGCAAGTAAAGACAAAAACTAATGCGGAGGAATTTAGGATCAATATTTATACTTTTTACTGCCGTTATCTGCGCCCTATCCCTTTTACCCTCGTGTAAAGTTGCCAAAAGCCTGCCCGAAGGTCAAAGCCTGTTGGTTAAAAATAAGTTCATTTTAAAGCTTAAAGCAAAAAAGGGCGAAAAGGAAAGAATAGCCGACGACCTTTTAAAAATTACCGCCCAAAAACCCAATAAGCGCGTTTTTGGATTCGCCCCGGTGCGCATGTGGTTCTATTACTCCGCATCGCACAGTAAAAAATTAACCAAGTTTAAGCAGTGGATAATGGACAAAGTAGGCGAAGCCCCCGTTGTTTATGATTCCACCATGGTTAAACAAAGTTGCGACCAGATACGCGATTACCTCTTTAATTATGGCTACTTCCACGCTTCAGTAACCGATACCGTTATTACCAAAAACAAGAAAACCACCATAGCTTTTAATGTCGAGCCTAAAGAGTTATGGCATATCCGCGAGGTTGAGCTGCCCAAAGGGCATACCAGTTGCGACTCAATTGTAAGGGCTAATTATAAAACTTCATTCCTTAAAAAAGGCGATCGTATCGACGTTACTAACCTTAAAAGCGAACGCGACCGGATAGAAACAATTTGCCGAAACAGCGGCTACTTCCTGTTTAATCGGGAATACGTAACGTTCGACTACGATAGTTTTAACGAGGACAAAACTGTTACCATTAAAATAATATTAAACCATCCTAACGATGCTGCGGAGCACATCCAGTTTTATCTCAACAACATTTATGTCATAACCGATTACTCGGCCGAAGCCTTTAGTGATACCCTTCATCGCGACACTGTAAAGCTTGGCGATTACATATTCCTGGCGCAAAAAGAACGGTTCAAAAATAAAATGTTAGCCGACGCTATCTTCTTTAAAAAGAACGACCTCTACAAAAAAGACGCCGAGGTAAAAACCATTAATCACTTATCGCAATTGGGGGTCTTTAAATTCATTAGTGTAGACTATTCAAAGCCAAAGGACCGAGAGGGTAATTATCTGGATTGTACGCTACAGCTAACCCCCGCTAAAAAACAATCGTGGGGTGGAACGGTAGAGCTTAACGTTAGTAACGAAGGCTTGTTCGGCACCTCGGGTACACTGTCTTACAAAAACAAAAACCTCACCAAGCGAGCCGATCAGTTGCTGATGGATATCTCAAGTGGTATTCAAATCAGGTTCGCCAATCATCAAAAGCAGAAAGTTCAAATAATGAGTGTCACTGCTTCAGCGGGCATTACTTATTATATGAACAAATTTCTAATTCCTTTCCGCGCCAAGCTGTTTTCGCCTAATACAAACCCACGTACCAGATTTAGCGTCAACTATAACTTCGACCACCAGTTCGATTTTGACGCTACCGGTAAAAACGTAGTCTTCCTGTATCAATTACACAACTTTAATGCCTCATTCGGTTATGACTGGACAAAAGGCCGTAAAGAACATCATTTGCTCAATCCTATAACCGTCGACTTTTTTCTGTTACCCAAAACGGGTTCAGCCTTTATAGCCCGCCTCGACTCAAACCCACCGCTTAAAAGCAGCTTCCAGGAGCAGGTTATCATCGGCCCTAACTATACCTATACTTACAATAATTCAAAATCGGCCAGCGATAGAAAATATATGAAGTTACGCATCGGGTTGGAAACCGCCGGTAATGTAATTGATGGTCTTTTCAAAGCAGCCTCCAACAATACCGAACACGACTCAGTATACCTTATTGCTAACAAACCTTTTTCGCAGTATTTCAGGGCCGAGGTTGATTGGAGCAACTTTATTAAAATGAATAACCACAGCCAGTTTTGCATCCGCACCTATGCCGGTGTGGGTGTTCCCTACGGCAATAGCTTTACACTACCCTTTATTAAACAGTTTTTCGTGGGTGGCCCAAACAGTTTGCGTGGCTTCCAGATACGCGAAGTCGGCCCCGGTAGCTATGTACCAGATACATTGGTTTTCAATCCACGCACCGGTCAAAAAACCAATGTGGGTTTCTTTAACCAAACCGGTGACATAAAACTTGAAACCAACGCCGAAATACGTTTCGATATTTACAAGTGGCTAAAAGGTGCAATTTTTGCCGATGCCGGTAATGTATGGACACTAAAAAAGGACGCGGTGCCCAACGGCGAATTTAACTTCAGCCGTTTCTGGAGCGAATTTGCTGTTGATGCCGGTGCCGGCCTTCGCCTTGACTTTAACTATTTTGTTATCCGCTTCGATTACGGATTCCCCCTCCGCGACCCTCGCCGCATTGCTGGCGAAAGATGGCAATTTGATAATGCCGTAGCCTTTAAAAACGGTGCCTTCCAACTAGCTATCGGTTACCCTTTTTAACACCTTAAAGATACCGGTCATTTTTAAACAAATTGGCAATTCAAATAGATTTAAAACCGAATTAAATCGCCATTTTCGGTAAATGAAACAAGGGCTACTTTTTACCCTCTTTTTGTTGCAATGTTATCTCGCTCCAGCTCAAGCCGGCAAGCATCGCGTTTTGAGCATACCCGCTCAACGCTATGGCACCCAACTTCGCCAACCTTGGACCGGTGGCATGGACTCTCCTCAATTCTCCGAAATCGATTTAAACAACGACGGCCTGAAAGATCTTTTTGTTTATGATAAAGTAGGCAACAAGGTTTTGACCTTTTTAAACACCGGTGGCCAGGCCGATACTATGTATACCTACGCACCACAGTTTGAAGCGCTTTTCCCCAAAGGCCTTTACATGTGGGCCCTCTTAATCGATTACAATCACGATGGTATTCCCGATATTTTCACGCATTCCATCTACGGCAACAATTCAGGCATCGCAGTATACAAAGGTAGCATGCAAGCCGGCTATTTGCATTACGACCTGGTTTGTCCCCTCATAAAATATAACGATCAGGGCGTTACCCCGGTAGTGTTTTCAAACATAAACGATATTCCTGCCATTGTTGATGTCAATCACGATGGCGATATTGATATTCTTAGTTACGACCAGTTTGGCTCAACAATCGGCTATTACGAAAACCAATCTGTCGAGAACACCGGTAACGCTGCCTATGCTTTAGATTCATTTCAATACAAATTAATAACCAGCTGTTGGGGAAATATGAGCCAGAATTTAACCAGCAATTCAATCTCACTCAACCAAAGTTGCAAAGGCGGCCCTCCTTCCGGTCAACCAGCAGACCCCAGGCATTCCGGCAATAGCTTATTTCCTATCAACGATCCGGTATATAATGATGTTGATCTTTTGAACGGTAACCTTGGTTACGATAATTTATTACTCCTCCGTAATTGCGGAGATTCCAGCTACGCCAACATTTGCCAATGGGACTCTATATACCCAACATGCGATGTGCCTATGTTTATGGCAACATATCCAGCCGCTTTTGGTGTTGATGTAAATCAAGATGGGCAAACCGACATACTAATGTCGCCCAACGTGCCGGGATTGAATTTTGTAGGTGGTGGCGCCGGCCGCAACATAAAAAATGTGATGTATTACAAAAACACCGGCGATACTTCCTGCTGGTATAATTACCAAAGCGACTCCTTCCTTGTTCACCACTCGCTTGATTTTGGTTCAAACTCGAAAGCACTTTTTTACGATTTCAACGGCGATGGCTTAACCGATATAGTGGTGGGCAACCTGGGCTATTTTGAATTTCTGCCAACCTATACCTCAACGCTTGCATATTATCAAAACACTGGCACGGCCAGCCACCCCGTTTTTACAGAAGTAACTACGGACCTCAACAATATCAGTCAATACAACCTCGTTTCAGTAAATCCCGCATTTGGAGATATGGATGGCGATGGCAAAAAGGATTTAATAGTCGGCGATTCTTACGGCTACCTGTATTACTTTAAAAATTCTGCAGCCACCGGTTCAAATTTCCCTAGTATGACCTCATCGCAATACTTTGGCCTATCTGTTAGCGTATACGCCGCACCCTTTATTTACGACGTTAACGGCGATTCGCTAAACGATTTAATTGTTGGCGACCGCACCGGCAAGCTCACCTATTTCTGGAATTACGGAACTAAAACAAACCCGCTTTTCAGCCAGGATTCATCTAATAGTAATTTTGGCGCAGTCAACGTAACGCCAACCGGTGGCAATTCCGGTTTTAGCCAACCTTACATAACAAAAGATTCCGCAGGTAATATGTTACTTTTTGTAGGTAGCGTTAGCGGTTATATCTATAGGTATCTTATAGGCCCATCCCGGTTACGTGGTGGCTCATTTACCTTACTCGATTCAAATTTTATTGGACAAAGCGTGGGCGCCATAGCCACCATTTCTATTGCCGATATTAATAACGACGGTCAATTAGAATACTTGGTTGGCAACGCCCGCGGCGGCCTTATCATGTTCTCCGATTCCATTTGGGACTCCGGCACTACACTTGGTGTGGTTAATTTGCAAAATAATAATTACAGGTTGCGGGCTTATCCTAACCCTGCAAAAGAGTATGTAGTGTGTGTTGCCGAAAATATGGATTTCATAAATCCCAAAACGGAAGTTTACAATGTGCTGGGCCAAAAAATGAATTCGGAAATAACTGTGACCAACAATAAAATAACCATTGGCACGGCAAATTTTAGCAATGGGTTTTATTTGGTGCGAATAACAGATGGAGACAAAGTATACACGGCTAAAATTATGATTACCCAATAATGCTATGCTGATAAAAACCGGAATATGAATCGTTTATTGGCCCTGGTGCTTATTTCAATTTTCTTTTTACAAGTTAAGGCCCAATCACCTAAATATCGGGTGATAAGCATACCGGTGGAAAAAAACGGCATAAAAGTGCGCGATGCATGGCTCGGAGGATTTGATTCACCGCAATTTTCAACCTGCGATTTAAACCAGGATGGCATTCCTGATTTATTTGTGTTCGACCGGGTTGGCAATAAAGTTTATACCTATTTGGGTAACGGTGGCGCTATCGACACCATGTTTACATACGCTCCTCAATACGAACCGTTATTTCCTCAAGGCTTAAATAACTGGGCTTTAATCCGCGATTATAATAATGATGGCATTCCCGATATTTTTACGCACACCGGTTTGGGTACCATGGTTTATAAAGGCAGCATTTCAAACGGGCTTATTCATTTCGATATTGTCTCCAAAGTATTGAAATACTTTCAAGCCCCTTTCAGCACTAACATTTATTCAAACATACAGGATATACCCGCTTTTACTGATGTAAATGGAGATGGAGATATTGACGTTCTTACTTACGATATCTTTGGCTCGACTATTGGGTATTACGAGAATCAAACGGTTGAAAATATCGGTAACCCCGCTTTTGCTACCGATTCATTTCGATTTAGCCTTGTTACAACTTGTTGGGGTAAAGCAGCCCAAAATCAATCCACTAATTCAGAGCAGTTAAATATCGATACCGCGGCTGAATGTCAATACGGTAGTGGTATTGGCGCACCAAATGGCAGCGGCAACCAGCGCCATTCGGGCAACAGCCTTTACTCAGTTAAAGACCCTGTGTATAATACTGTGGATGTTTTAAATGGAAATGTGGGATATGACGACCTCTTCTTTTTAAGAAACAACGGTGCAGGTAATCCAAACGCAAATGTATACGAGTGGGACTCCATTTTCCCGCGCTGCGGTTATTCAATGCTCATGGCCTCCTACCCTGCTGCTTATGGGCTCCATCTTGACAACAGTGTATTAGATGATATTTTATTGTCACCGAATGGCTATGCCAATTACGACAACGCCACATACCCCGCTCGCAATGTAAAAAATGTGATGTATTATAAAAATACAGGCGATACTACTTGCTGGTATGCCTATCAAAACGATTCTTTTTTGGTTCACCACATGCTTGATTTCGGCACCAATTCAAAACCGGTGTTTTACGATTTCAATGGCGATGGCTTGTTGGATATGATTGTAGGTAATTACGGCTATTTTGACTCTATCAAAACCCCGGTTCCTTTTATCGGGACACTTGCCTATTACCAAAATACCGGCACAACAACCCAGCCAGAGTTTACCGAAATAACCGTTGATTTAGATAGCTTCAGCAAATACAACCTGCTGGGTATTAGCCCCGCATTTGGCGATTTAAATGGCGATGGAAAACCCGATATGCTGGTTGGCGACAACTATGGAAATCTGTATTACTTCCAAAACGGTGGCACCGGTGGTGTTTCGTCATTCTCTTCAATGACCTCGTCATCTTACTTCAACATACAAGCAGGCCAATTCTCGGCTCCTTTTATCTACGATGTTAACGGCGATTCTTTATTAGACCTTGTTATCGGCAACATAAACGGCACGCTTTCTTACTATTGGAATTTTGGTTCAAGACAAGTGCCCCGGTTTAATAAAGATTCTGTTGTCCGTAATTTCGGCCATGTAAATGTTACACCTTACGGTAACGTGTCGGGGTTCAGCCAGCCCTTTATTTTTAAAGATAAAACCGGAACCATAAAATTGCTTGTAGGTTCACAAAGCGGAACGGTATACGCATACAATATCGATCCTGCTACCGTAAGTGATACCGGTACCACATTCGCCTTACTCGATTCGAATTACCTGCGTGAAAGTGTTGGACAAAATTCAACCATCTCAGTGGCCGATATTAATAACGATGGCGACCTTGAATACCTGATGGGCACTGCCACCGGTGGCATAATGATGTATTCAGATTCCGTTTGGGACCCTTCTATTTTATTAGCTGTTCAGGATTTACCATCAACTAAAGGTCAATTGTTCATTTACCCAAACCCAACCAAAGACTATTTTATCTGTGCCTTTGAAAATACAGCATTTATTAATCCACAAACCGAAGTTTACGATTTACTCGGTCAACAAATACCCGTTCAAACAACTGTAAACGATGGCAAAGTAATTGCAAACTGCCCCAACCTCATTTCAGGGTTTTACGTCGTAAGAATTACGGACTCTGGCAAAACCTATACAGGCAGGATATTACTTTGCAAGTAAACATTTTGCATTAGGCAGCTTCTATTCTAGCCTTAACACAACACCAAAGCGGCTTTGGTTTCCCCTTTAGGGGACGGATGGGGCTCTCCCTCTTTATAACTTCAATTAGGGTATTGCCATTACAAATTTATCTTCACCCCGAATTTGGAAGCGTAACCGGTTCAAAGCACACATGAAAATTCACCGCATTCTTTGCGTCGCCATTATTAGGGGCTTGAAAGAAATTATACTCGAGCATCAACAAGCCGATACTACGGTGGCAAACCTGCTGGTATCTAATACCAATTGGGGTGCGCGTGATAGAAATTTCATTGCACAGAATATCTATCAAATAGTTCGCTACAAAAGGCTTTACGAGTTTGTTTGTAACGAAGAAGCCTGGGGAGAATCGGCACTGTGGAGAATTTTAGGATGCAAACTGGTGTTAGATGGTTTGGCGTTGCCGGAATGGCCTGAGTTTGCAGAGGTAAATGCTGAGCAGATACCTAAGCTTGAGGAGGAGGCAATGGCTATAAGAAAAATCAGGGAATCTATTCCCGATTGGTTAGATGAGCTGGGCGAAAAAGAACTGGGCGGCGCTTGGGATGCGGAAATTGCAGCCCTTAATACACTAGCTAAATTTAGTATTAGGGTAAACACACTTAAGGCAAGCATAACTACTGTAAAACAATTATTTACTGCCGATGCCATTCCGTTTTCCGAAACCGATTTGGCCCCCGATGCATTGATTATTGAAGCCCGAAAAAACTTTAAAACATACCCAGCTTATCGCAATGGCTTGTTCGAAATTCAGGATATCTCCTCGCAACTTGTTGCACCGCTTTTAGAGGTAGAACCTGGTATGAATGTAATTGACGGCTGTGCTGGTGCCGGCGGCAAAACCCTGCATTTGGCTGCTTTGATGCAAAACGAAGGCGAAATACTGGCAGTGGATGTGAGTGAGAAAAAGCTGGAAGAGCTCACGTTTAGGGCCAAGCGTGCTGGTTGCTCTATCATAAAACCCATGCAGGCCGAAAAATTAAGCCGGAATTTCCAGGCCAGGTTAAATTCATTTGCCGACTGTATTTTGGTGGATGTTCCATGCTCTGGTCTGGGCGTTTTACGCCGAAAACCGGATGCGAAATGGAGCATGACACTAAAGTTTATACATGAACTTCAAATAACCCAGGCTCAGATTTTGGATGAATATGCTTTGATGCTTAAGCCGGGTGGCCTACTAGTGTATTCAACCTGCAGCATCTTACCATCTGAAAATGAATTGCAGGTTCAGGCTTTTCTAAAAAAGAACATGGGCAAATTCGAGTTGGTAACTGAAAAAAGAATATCTCCCGCCCAAACTGGTTTCGATGGCTTTTACATGGCTAAATTGAAGCGTATTTAACATTTCGATAATGTTGGAGCGCCGTTGAGAAATAAATAAGCCATTTTCATGGCTACATCTAAGTTTTTTCTATTTTTAAAGCACTAAACAAAACTTATAGGGTTGAAAATATTTACTCCACTCATTTTCATTGCTTTGATAGTGTTATCTCCGGTTATATCGGCACAGGATATTCACTTCAGCATGTTCTATTCAAGCCCGTTAACCTTAAATCCGGCATTAACCGGTGCCAACGAGGGCACCTATCGGGCAGCCGCTATTTATCGAAACCAATGGCGCAGCGTATCAACGCCGTATAACACCTTTGCAGGTTCCTTCGATATTAAGCTGTTAGAGGACAAGCTTAAAAACGACATTTTCGGCGTAGGTGCCTTAATACAAAGCGACCAATCGGGCGATGGTAAGTTAACCTCAACAAGTGCTATGCTTTCGGCTGCGTTTCATAAGGGTCTCGATAAAAACCATAAACACTTTTTAGGCATAGGCGCACAGTTTGCATTTACACAAAACAGTCTTAAATGGCAACAACTCGCGTTCCCCGATCAGTTTTCGGGTACCGATTTTAATCTCACACAATCTAATGGCGAAAACATTTCGAAACCAACCATCAATTTTTTCGATATGAATGCCGGCCTTTTAGAGCAGTCAACCTTTAATGATATCGTGAGCAATATGATTGGGTTTTCTGTATATCATTTAGTTGAGCCTAAAGAATCTTTCCTGGGGCAGAATGTAAAACTATCAAACCGCTTTGCGGTACATGATGGGCTAAGGATTAAAGCTGCTCAGAATTTTTATGTCTGTCCAAACTTCATCTACCAGTATCAAAACAAAGCTCAGGAGGTTAACCTGGGTTCTTCGTTTGAGTATCACATCCCGGGCGCAAAAACCGAGACTATTGCCAGCATTGGCGGCTGGTACCGCATTGGCGATGCCGCTATTATTACCGCCGGTATGGAATATTACAAGGTGCGTTTAATGTTTGCGTATGATATAAACACCTCATCGCTTAAACCTGCTACGAACGACCGTGGCGCTTTCGAGCTTTCGATTATTTACACCGGCATTATTAAAACCAAGAGCCTTAACTATCCAATTTTGGTTCCTTGCCCAATGATGTAATTAAAAACTTATTGTCAGTTTAATTGATAAAGTGATACCAACAAAAATGACATTTTCTAAAAAGACCCTTCTTGTTACCTGCTGTGTGCTGGCACTTGTGAATTGCTTTGCAGGTAAAGCCGATAAATTTGATAAGAAGCTTTACAAAAAAGAAGCTGATGATGCTTTTAAAGACGGTAGCATTTTTGGCGCTGCTGATTTATACATCCAAATTCTGCAGCATGATAGTACCGAAACGTCGGTTCTATATAATTTAGCCGAGTGTTATTACCTGGCCAAAGATTATGAATTAGCGGCTGTGTATTTTAAACGCTCTTATAAGGCCGACGCAGTTAAAAATGCTACTTCACTATATTACCAGGCCCTGAATACCAAAATGCAGGGGAAGTACCTCGAAGCCCTGCCACTCTTCAGGCAGTTTCTAAAAACCTATACCGGCGACGATGCTGTTAAAATGAAAAAGTGGGCGCATACCGAAATTGACGGTTGCAACTTCGCATTAAAGGAATCAAAACCCGACCCTTCTGTTAAACTCACCCACTTAGGTAAAGAAGTAAACTCCAACTACGCCGACCAGGCACCGGCACTACGCGATGACCAGTTATACTTCTCGTCTATCCACTCAGACACCGTGATTACGATGAAAAAGGATAAGAGCGATGCAAAAAAAGAAGGCAACCTGATGAAGTTATTCTCAAGCAAGGTTAGCGGCGATACCTATGCACCCGCCGAGCAAATAAAAACCTTTAGCCAGGAAGGCAAGCACATATCAAACGGTTCGTTTAACGAAGATGGCACTAAGTTTTTCTACACCATTTGCGATGGCCTGCTTAAACCCAAATGCGATATTTACATGAGCCAGCTAGATGGCACTGATTGGGACAAAGGAAAAGCGCTGAATAGCGCTATTAACCTGGCAGGCTGCACCAATACTTATCCTTGTTTAGCTAAAAATGCCAACGGCACTGAAACCCTCTATTTTGTATCTGACCGTGAAGGCGGAAAAGGCGGGTTAGATATCTGGTATTCGATAATGAGCAAGAATGGCGATTTTGGTGCACCTAAAAATGCCGGTAGCAAAATCAATTCCGACCGTGATGAGCGTTCTCCGTTTTTTGATTCAAAAACAAACACGCTTTACTTTAGCAGCGAAGGCTGGATTGGCATGGGTGGCCTTGATATATTCAAAGCGCAAAGCAGCGGGCCTGAAAAATATACCAGTAACCCCGAAAACTTAGGCGCACCATTCAACTCACCTTGCAATGATTATTATTTCCGTTATGGCAAATCAAGTAAGGAAGGTTACTTGGTATCAAACCGCCCGGGCATCTTCTCGGTAAGAGGAAAAACCTGTTGCGACGATATTTTCACTTATCAGTACATCAACCAAATCTTTTTGGCTGTAAAAACGCGCGTATTTGATGATGCCACAAAAATCCAATTGGCATCTGCAACCGTTAACCTATCGCTGCAAAGCCACAATGCCGAAGAAGGCGATGTAACCATAGGCACTGATACTACTACCGCAGAGGCGGCAGTGTTGTTTAATTTAAAGCAAAACAAGCTTTACAAAATTACTGCAACCCGTAGCGGTTACTTTACCGGCTCACAAACGTTTAATACAGAGGGCATCACCAAAAGCGATACGCAAACCGTTGACATTTACTTGAAGAAGCTTGAAAAAAACAAAGCTTACCGCCTCAACAATATTTATTACGACTTTGATAAAGCCGACTTAAGGCCCGAATCGAAAGCAACGCTTGATACACTTTATAAAATCTTAATTGAAAACCCAACCATAATCATTGAGTTAAGCTCGCATACCGACTCTCGCGGTGCCGAAGACTATAACCTCAATCTTTCGCAACGCCGTGCTGAAAGCTGTGTTAACTACCTGATAAATGAAAAGGCGATACCTAAAGAAAGGATAATAGCAAAGGGGTATGGCAAAAATAAGCTGCTTGAAGATTGTAGTAAGTACCCCGAGTGCCCACAAACGCAGAACGGCGATTGCCCCTGCCACCAGCTAAACAGAAGAACGGAATTTAAAATTATAGGCGAATTGGACATAAAGATTAACGATAATGAGTAAACTAATTACCGGGCAAACCCATATTTTTTTCAAAAAAACCGGCATCATACTATTTCTGGCTTTTCTTATACAAGCTGCCAGTGCCCAGCAGCAGGTTTTGCTTTTTACTGAAGGTTTCGATAATGGGCCCACTGCCTTTGTTTTCGAATCTAACGCTATAGGCCTTAACCATGGTAATAACGATTGGATTATCAATAACCAATTTAGCGGGGCTCCATTATACCCAAATACCCTGAATGAAGACAGCGTTTTGAGTGGTACCATTAACAATGCTCCTATTTCTAATTACCTGCACATACATGATATAGCTGCACCGGCCAGTGCAGATGCAAATTGGAATCCGGTAAGTGGTAGCGACAGGTTTTGCTACATAGGCAGTCCATTCTGTACACTAGGTTTAACCGATGTAATTTTTACTTTCTTCTGGACCGGCGAAGGTGATAGTACCGCTTATGGCCGCGTTTACTACCAGGCAAACGGTGGCCCTTGGTTACAAACCGGGCAGGCAAAATATAATGGCTCACACCTTTGGCAATACGAGTCAATTCAAGACCCCAACTTTAATAATGTTCAAAATCTCGAATTCGGCTTTAGATGGGTAAATCCCAATAATGATACAACCAAGGATATATCATGGGGCATTGATGATGTATTGGCTGTAGGAACGTATAATCCAAACGGCAATAACCCGGTTACATTAACTATAACATCTATTACCCCCGATACGGTTTGCCAAAAAGACAACATCCTGGTGGGTTATTCATTAAGCGCCCCGCTTTGCGATGGAACATATGATATTAAACTGAGCGATAGTACCGGTAGTTTTAGCAACCCTATTGATGAGGGGGTATTTGATGTTTTTGCACCGGACACCACTGGATACATTTACATTCAGGCACCCAATAATGTTGAGGGTAACTGTTTTAAAATTACTATCACCCGTCTTGCCCCCAACCCGCAAATTACCAGCGATACTTCTATTTGTTTTGCCATTCACCATTGTCCTGTTTCAATTATAACCAATAGCGCACCGGTAATGACCGACCATGATACTGCTTGTGTAAAAAGTGCAATTGATATATCGTTTAATTCATTCGGCAACTTCAATAACAATAATATTTACTACGCCCAGTTATCTGATAGTAACGGTAGTTTTGCCAATCCATTCATATTGGGCCACCTTACAAGCAGCCAGGCTTATCCGGGAATGCCCGGTAGTGTTAGTGGTTTAATACCGGGTAATGTGCCTCCCGCCTGTGGTTACTATATTCGTATCGTTTCATCCAACCCAGCCGCTGTAGGCACAGTAATCGGACCATTCTGCCTGGTGCAGTGCGATGTTACTACCAACAACACTCAGGACATACACGTATGTATAAACTATCCTAATGCCACCGACACAGTTATACTAAACGTTGCCGATAGCCAATGGCACCAGGGCGCGCAATATGATACTTGCAACAATTGGACTATCGAGTTGCTGGATATGATGAGTTTTGGTATCGTAAATATTGGCGGACTAGGCGTTTACCACGATAGTGTTAGCGGCAACTTTAAATTGATTATAGGCCCGCTTTCGCAATTACCGGTGGCTCCGGGTGTATACTACATGCGTATTATCAGCAACTGCTCTAACGAACCATGGAACGAAACCGGTACGGTTATACGCATAACTATAGGTGCCCCGGCCTCTGACCCACCTCAAATATTCAGCACGCAGTCCGATTCGGTTTACTGTAATAATGCAGGAATTTTGGAGTTATACGTTGAGCCATATAATCCCAATTCAATTTACTTCTGGAATTCTAACCTGTTCAACAACGGATTGCCAATACAGGAACCGGGACAAATCTTCCTGGGTAATTTAGCAGGAGCGCCGCCGGGCAACTATGTATTTTATGTGCGCGAACAGAATTTTGGATGTTACGGGCCAAATTCGGCACCTTATAATTATGTTATTACTACGCTGCCGGTTATAAAGATAACCGGGCCTAAAAAAGTGTGCCTAGGCGATACTGCCATTTTGGTGGCAAACTATGTACCGGCCACATACTACTCATGGAATGCACCGCCAGGGGTACGCATCATCCCTAATTTGTTGGGCAATAACGAAGTTTACCTGGTCTTCGACTCACTGGGCACATATACCATGCATTGTAACAGTCTTAATGCATGCGGGCAAGATACGGCCTCCTATTCGGTAAGCGTTTATTCACTGTTTACAGTTAATGCCAAGCCCGATAAAACTGCTTGTTTAGGTGATACAGTTTCACTTACGGCATCCGTTCCGCCATATCCTAAAACCTTTATTTCGTTAGATTCATCCATCAACGGCAATCAAGGTGGTATGTTCAATATTATTGCGCATAGTGATATTGTTATTGATTCTTTTGCCGTTAGTTTCCGTACCCGGGTCAACAATACGATAACGCAAATTTATACCAAGCCGGGTACTTATAAAGGCTTCCAGCAAACGCAAAGCGCCTGGTTCCCTATGGCAACAACTACCATAGCACGTCCGGGTCCGCTATTAACCAAGTCGGTTATTCCAACATGGCTAAACAAATCGGTTGCGGCCGGCGATACAGTTGCTTTCTATATTACCACAACCAATAGCCCTGCAATTAACGAGGCTTATGGTAATGGTATAGGCATACAACAGGGTGTAGTGTTTAAAACCGATGGAGTTATTGATTTTGTGCAGGGCTGTGTAAATGCTTATCCGTTTGGCGCATACGTTGGGCCAAAAGTGCTTGATGTTACTATTTATTACCGCACAAAGGGTGGCCTTCGCTACATTTGGAATAACGGCGATACCACAGCTACAATCAATTTTGTGCCCAACCAATCGGGTGAATATTACGTGCATGTTTATGATACTACAGGCTGTACAAACGCAGATAGCGTTCACGTAAAAGTTGATACACTACCACGGGCTTATGCCGGCCCCGATACGATTGTTTGTCCGAGTGGAAGTTATATAATGCCTGCCACGGCCTCACCAACAGCCACAGTTAATTGGAACCCTGCAACAGGTTTAAGCCAGGTAGATATTATTAATCCGATTTTCAATTCAAATCAATCAAGCAACTACGTTTTAACCGCTACAAATCCTGATGGTTGCAAAAAGATTGATTCTGTGCTTATCAATGTATTCCCATTATCGGTAAATGCCGGACCCGATACTACTATATGTGATGGAGAAACATACCTGATGCAGGGAACATCCACAACCGATAGCATTGAATGGATTCCGTCAACAGGTTTAAGTGCCATCAATATTCTTAACCCGTTATTCAGCTTCAACACAACTACCCAATATATATTGGTTGCCACCGATACTAACGGCTGCCACGTTACCGATAGCGTGATTATAAGTGTTGAATACTGTAACACGTACATTAAAGCGCCGCAAGCCTTTACACCAAACGGCGATGGAACCAACGACCACTTTACCGTTTTCGGAAAATACATTTCCGATTACCATATACGTATTTATAACCGTTGGGGAGAAGAGGTTTATTCTTCAAACGATATAAACGAATTGAACGACCTTGGCCGTGGCTGGGATGGAACCTACAAAGGCAAGCTACAGGATGTAGGAACCTTTGTTTATTACATACAAGCCAAAGATTTGAACGGAAAAGATCTCTTTAAGAAAGGGAATATTACTTTAATAAGATAATTACTTTTATAGAAAACCGGTCGGTTTCCTCCCAAATCGGCCGGTTTTTTGCAGCTTATAAAACCCACCACAGGTCCCGATGCGTATAGTTTGCATTTTGGTATTTCTATGTCTTTCATGTTCAATATGGGCGCAAAACGACACTTCTGTTTTTGACAAGCAAATTGAAGTAGCTACTAGTGAATATATTTTCAAGGTGCCCTCGCAATGGAAGAATGTACAGCAAATTGACCTTACTTCTAAAGACCGGAAATTTGAAATAACCGGTGTTGGTTTACCCACCGAATGTAACCATGCCCCGGTTACCGGTACCCTAACCCTTCGTAAATACGAATGTGGCAAACTTAGTACTGCGGAAGATTACATCATCGGCGAAATAACATCTTACCCTGATAGGGTTACCGAAGCCGGTTGCAATTACCAAACCGATACTTTAAAAATTGCGAGTGGTGAAAAGGCAACACTTATTTCAACCCGTTTTTTGCGCCGTACCAAATTAAGCAACTACTCACGCTTTGATTTAATAGCCTACTCTAAAAAGCGAAAGGCAGCCTACATGTTTACCATCACCTTTCAATACCGTGAACCAACTTACACCTTCGAGGCTGATAACAAGCTGGTGCAATATGCGCTTGGCGTTTTTGAGGGGATAATATTGAGGTAAAATCACCGATTACCAACTATATAAACGAACAAAGCCCACACAATCGAGCGGGCTTTGCCATTTATCCAAAATCATTTAATCAATGAAACTGCTCAGCTTCAGTTGAGCCTGCAAGGGCTGTAGTTGAAGACTGGCCTTGCTGTACCACGTTTTGAACCGCATCGAAATAGCCGGTACCTACAAAAGACTGGTGTTTAATAGCTTTAAATCCGTCTTTCTCCAAAGCAAACTCGCGTTGTTGTAACTCGCTAAAGCCGGCCATACCGCGGTCAACATAAGCTTTTGAAAGCTCGAACATTGAAGTGTTTAATGCATGGAAGCCAGCTAATGTAATAAACTGGAATTTGTACCCCAAAGCAGCAAGCTCCTCACGGAATGTAGACATTTGTTTAACGTCCATATACTTAGCCCAGTTAAATGAAGGCGAACAGTTGTAAGCCAACATCTTTCCCGGAAACTTAGCATGTATACCTTTTGCAAACTCGCGGGCCAAACCTAAATCAGGGTTACCCGTTTCCATCCATAATAAATCAGAATATGGTGCATAACTCAGGCCTCTGTCAATACTTTGTTCAAGGCCGTTCTTTACATAATAGAACCCTTCGTTAGTACGTTTTCCGGTAAGGAATTTCGTATCACGCCCATCAATATCCGTTGTAATCAGGTTCGCTGCTTCCGCATCTGTGCGGGCAATAACCAGGGTCGACACTCCGTAAGCATCAGCCGCCAAACGGGCAGCAACTAACTTATTGATGGCCTCCTGTGTTGGAACTAATACCTTACCACCCAGGTGTCCGCATTTTTTTGCCGAAGACAACTGGTCTTCCCAATGCACACCGGCTGCACCCGCTTCAATCATGGCTTTCATCAACTCAAATGCATTCAGGTTACCACCAAAGCCAGCTTCGGCATCGGCTACAATAGGCACCATCCAATCGCGCTGCGGCTCGCCTTCCATATACTCTATCTGATCTCTGCGCATAAGTGCGCTATTAATTCTGCGCACCACTGCCGGTACAGAGTTAGCCGGATACAATGATTGGTCAGGATACATTTCGCCCGCCAGGTTAGCATCAGCCGCAACCTGCCAGCCCGATAAGTAAATTGCTTTCATACCAGCCGAAACTTCCTGTATAGCCTGGTTACCGGTTAACGCACCAAGGCCCGAAACCCATGCATCTGATTGCAGCTTCTTCCACAACTTTTCGGCTCCGTTTTTGGCTAACGAATATTCAATTTGAACTGAACCACTAATATTTACTACTTCTTCAGCAGAATAGGGTCTAACAATACCTTTCCAACGTGGATTGGTTTCCCAATCTTTACGCAGTGCAAGTGCTCTTTCTTGTTTGGTCATCTTTATTTGGTTTTTGGTTTTTAACTTTTTATAGCGATCCCGATTTAATTACGGTAAAGCGCAGGTCTTTAATTTTTAAGAAGAATTTTTCGAAGTAGTTATACGAAAGCGTTGAAACGCCAATAGTAGCAAGGGTGCCAACTACAAACAACAAATGCTGGTTAAGCGGGCCACCGGTAATTTCAACAGCTATATAGGTAACAATAGCAAGCACTATTAAATGATATACATACAAGCCATACGAAATCTTACCCAGATGCTTAAACACCCTGTTCTCCAACCTTATAATGTTGCCGGGGTTTAATGCTGCGTTGGCAATTACCAATGCAAACAAAATGGCAAAAACCTCATCGCTGCCTGCCTTATGGTAGTTCTTTATCCAAAGCACCAGGGTTACAATTACCAACCCTATCTGAAATATCTTAGAAAAGATATACTTAAACAAATCGGGGCGTTTTCTCCATATATACGCTGTTAATGCGCCCGTAGCCATGCAATTAAATGCCATCCGCATCATTAAGTGCGATATAAAGCCAATTACCTCGTTTTTACTTTGGTAGTGATGAAAGTTATAGTAGTCAAGAAGAATAGGTGCGATAGTAAAGCCGACTAAAACAATAATGAGGGTCATCCAAAAATACTTACCTGAGTACTTAACCAAAAACGGCCAGACCAAATAAAACTGCTCTTCTGAACCTACCGACCATAAAACGCTGGCATACGGCAGGCCCGCGTTTATAATAAAAGCTACGTTAGGTATAAACACCAGGTAGTACCAAAACGAGCCCTTATACTGGCTCAATGTGCCTCCCGCAAAACCGGTATAAATGGCTATAAAAGTTATGAAAACAATAAAGAAGTAAAGTGGCCAAATGCGCAGGCAACGGCGTATCCAAAAAAATTTGATGTTTATATTTTCAGTAACCTCTTTCTCCTCTAATAACAGTGTTGTTATAAGAAAGCCACTGAGTACAAAAAACAATATAACACCCAAATGCCCATTCAAGGTTTCCAGCCCGTAAACGTGGTAAATAATTACGCTAAGCGCAGCTATAAACCTCAGTCCGTTTAGGTTAGGGAAATAAATTTTTGAATTAAACATTCGCGTTATTTATGCGTAAAGTATTTGGGTTAATTAATCTCATCGTAAGCCGGCAGGGTCAAAAAGTCTACATAGTCTCCCGGTTGAATAAGCTTATCAAATATCTCAATCGCCCGCTTCATGGTAGGGGCATTAAACGCTGCTTCCCCAACATACGCTTTAATACTTTCCAATTCACTTGGTAAAAGTTCTTTAAAAAGTTCATAACTAACAGTGCGCCCGTCTTCAAGTTTTGAACCAACAGTAATCCATTGCCAAACCTGTGTGCGCGATATTTCCGCCGTTGCGGCATCTTCCATCAAATTATGCAGCGCCGCGGCACCAACACC
>CAIOTH010000140.1 GCA_903861145.1 uncultured Bacteroidota bacterium
ATAAGGTGGTTATCTGTGCAAATATGTGCTGTCCGACAAAATTATTACTTTGGTTCATAGCTTTAAAAGTGTGGTAACTTCTAAGCTATAAAAATGGGGCGGCTTCGGCCTCCCCTATTTTTTTTCTCGGACAGTATAGAATAATTTAATAAGTTATCACCTGATAATTAAAGTGTTATAGATTACCGGGTGGAACATAAAGCCCGGTTATTATACGTTATTAGTTCTTTTTCAACATCATTTGAATAGCTCCGGCGGCCGTTTATTTGGTTAATACCCTATTAGCATATACTTTTGCCGAAAATTTAGTTAACTAAATATATCGTATGAAAAAGATTTTATCTGTGCTAGCCTTAACGGCAGTTTTTAGTTTAGCTTTTGTAACCAGCAGCTATGCCCAGGACCAATGGTACCAAGGCAGAAGTATGGGTATTTATTCAATAGGTATTGGTGGTACTGATGCCATATCGGTAGGTAGTAATGCTTTTGGCAATTATAGCGGTATATCATCACCGGGTATGTCAATTAACGCATCAGGAGAATACAAGGTGTATAAATTTATTGGTGTGGGCTGGCAAACTGGTGTTGATTTGATTTTCAACAGGTATTACAGCTATTTTGGCTATGGCGGAGGTACTAATGTAACCGTGGGAATTCCATTTATTGCCAAATGTAACATACACATTTTGGATGCTGTTGATGGTGTAAGTATTGCTGATAAACTTGACGTTTATGCAGGATTGAACTTTGGCGGCGGCCCTTCTTTCGCAACCGGAAATGGCGTTGGCGGTGTTAGCGGCTTTATACAGGTTGGCCCAACGGTAGGTGTTCGTTACTGGGTAATACCTAAAGTAGCTGTATTTGGCGAGTTTGGCTTTGGAGCAACTTTTGCGAACGCAGGCGTTACCTTCTAATAGGAAAATTACAAGTTAAAAATAAAAAAGAGGCCACCGGTTGCAACCGGTGGCCTCTTTTTTATTCAGGAAGGCCGAGTGCAAAAGCTACTGCATTTTTTGAATGAATATCGAGCGTATCGAAAACAGGAAAACTACATTCAGTAGGAGGAGTAAGCAGTGGTATTTCGGTACAGCCAAAAATAATTCCTTCAGCACCCTGTTTTAATAAGTTGTCCATTATTTCCAGGTACCGAGACTTTGTTGAAGCGGAGAATACTCCTTTGCCGAGTTCATTAAAAATGGTGTCATGCACAAAGTCACGGTCAGCTGAGTCTGGGATAATAGTTTCAATTCCGGAATCTGTAAGCCGGCTTTTGAAAAAATCATGTTCCATTGTAAATTTTGTACCCAACAAACCCACTTTCTTTATTTTTCGCTTCAAAATCTCACGTGCGGTACCGTTAGCAATATGCAGGAGTGGAGCAGTGATGTTAGGTTGAATTAAATCGGCCATCATATGCATGGTATTGGCGCAAAGTAAAATGCAATCGGCACCGGCTTGTTGCAACTTTTGGGCGATGGCTGATAACTCTTCTCCCTGTTGTTGCCAGTTACCTGTGTCAGCCCGCAACCTGAATTCGTGATAATTTACGGAGTATAGCAAAATTTTTGCAGAGTTAATTCCTCCTAAGTGCAGGTTGGTTTGTTGGTTAATTATGCGATAGTAATCAACCGTTGAAACCCAACTTGTGCCACCAATAAGTCCTATGGTTTTCATCTGTATAATTTGATATAAGGGTACAACTAAAAAACATCCAGAATTTGAATTTGCTTCGAATTAAAATTAAAGCTTTCGCCGGCCTTTTTTTGAAACAACAAGCTTGCAATAGGCGCTTTAGGCGATAAAAACATAACTTTTTGTTCCCCCACGTGCGTGTGCCCAAGGCCAAGCGAAATGTAAAAAATAAAATCGTGGCATATTACGACCGAACCGGTCGTGGCTTCATTACTGAGTTTATCACTACTTAACCTGTTAATTAATTCAAGTTCCTGCCGGGCATCCTCCAATTGCTTTGATTGCATTTCCTGCGCGAGATGGCCCATGGCCCTGGAGGTTTCGTACTTATCGCCGGCCGAACTTTTTTCTTCGCTATTTGCGGATTCGCGGGCTTCGAGCATCGCTTGTTCTATGTTCGCTATTCGTTCAAAGATAATATGGAGGCATGCTTGCTTAAGGGCTTGTTTCCAAGCCAACTTTTCAATTTCGGATTTAGGGTATTCAGGCACGCTTTCTGTTATCTACAATTTTTAAATGGCTTGAGTTAACACTTAACCGTTTTTCGCTTTTTTCCAATGCCACCTTTGGTTTTAACTTTGTTAATGTATTCGGTTGCCAGTGGTATTTTGCAGGCAGTATCACCCACATCAACTTTAACTATTCCTATTTTGGCAGCTGCTTTTAGCGCAACGTCAGAAAGCGGCAAAACATAAGAGCCAACGCTAATAATAAAATTATTCATGGCCTGCTTTACCCTATTGGGCGCCGTATTAATTTTCTTAACTACATCGTCAATCAATAATTTCAATTGTTGAATATCCAGTTCATTATCTTCTTTGATTGTAACCAATGCAGATAAAGTAGCCCAGCCACTAACAGCTACAAATTCTTTATCGGACTGAATCCATTGCATTGCAAGTTCAAGTCCGTATTTACTTTCGGAGGCTACCCATGGAACCGTATAGCTACTTATGCTTGAGCCGTAATTAGTTTCGGCCCATGAAATGATTTCCTTTTGGGTCATGGTATTTCCATCCATCACCAAACCCGCCAGATACATGGCATCGAATACACCTGAGCTGAACAATTCCAAAGCAAGGTCATGATTCATTTTAACCTGCTTCTGAATTTTTTTAAGGTCTTCGACCTTTACCCCGTAACAAGGTTTTTTTGCACCATGTTTTATTAAAACATTTGCGGTGCCCTCATTACCTAACTGTTGCAGTTTTTTTAAAATTTCGGCTGATGTCATAAATCTTAGTGTGCTTAATGGATAGAAAACTAATTAAGATATTTCAAAGCAAAAAAACGTTCTTATTTAACTACTTGTATCTCGCCTTTTCGTTCAAAATCCGGATTTGTTTTTGAGGTTATTGCAACCTCTATTTTGTCACCGGCGGCAATAAACTTATCGGGTTTTACTTCTACAATTAAAGATTGATTGGCTGCCACAGTGGCAGTAATAAATTGCTTATAGAAAACGCCTGACATAGAATATACTTTTACCTGGTACGAATCGTTTTCGGAACCTTTATTAAATATTTTAAGGTTGAAGGTCGGAGTTTTTTCGGATACCTTATCCGCCCCGGTTTGAAAAACGAAATAACAAGGATATAAAGAAGAGATATAGTGCGCCCTATACAGGCGGTGAAAATATATATCGCCTACTTTTCCATTGGGCTTGATGGTATTTTCCCAAACTATCTTTTTACCGCGCGTCACTTCAAAAATATGATTCATGTTACCCGTGCATACCAGCAAATTGCCGTTTTTAAGTTCGTCCACATTACCACCGTTACGGTCGGCATGCCGGTCGAGAGATTCGAAATTGCAATCGTATGACCACAGCACTTTGCCATCATCAGCAGGTTGGGTTGAAAAAATAACCGCACGTGAAAAACTATCGCTGCCCGGATAATCATTGCTATTAAAAACTGCCAGGCTTCCATCTTCCAAAATATTGGCATCGTGCTGCTGGTGAAGCAAAACCTCATTTTTAACCCCACCGGTTGGCAGCTTGAGACCCCAGCTATCTACTACCCTACCCGTTTTTTTTTCAACCTTTACAATGCGGCTTATGTTTCGAAACCCAACATAGGCATATTCGTTTTTTGAATCGATGCTAACCGCGTTGATGTGCGCTTTTAATTCAAAATCGGGCTGAATGCTTCCCATGCGTTGGCTAAGCGCATCACTGTCAAAATAATTCTGGCTGTTCCAACTCCATATCAGCTTTCCGTTTTTATCGTATTCTATAACGGTTCCGAATTCCACCTGCCCATATTCCCTGCTATCCATTAATTTACGATTTGGATATTTTTTTTGAATCGCAAGAGTATCACGATAGTGGGGCAGCTTACGCCATAGTTCGTTACCCAACACCAGGTAATGGCCGTTAGGCAAACGTTTAAAATCGTGGTTGTATGACTCGGCTGACGCACCCGAAACCTTACCATCGTTGGGGGCTTTCCATAATTTATTGCCGTTTAAATCTGTTTCCACAGGAATAGAATCGGCCAAATAAGTAATGGTACCGGATGGGGTTAACCTTAAATCAAAAATTTGCGGCTTGAGCTCCAAATTCCTTTTCTTGAAAAGAACATGCCATTGGATCTTGTCGAGATACCAAACTATTTTGCCGGTCCGGTCAGTAATAGTTCGCGTACAGTCGTTTATAATCAACCCGCCGGCATTTGTAGCATCATTAGTGGTGATTAAGTTGCTTACCAGGTTACTGTTTATCAAAGAATCAGCCATAATCTGGAATTGGTATGGCCCCATCCAGGCTATTGGCTGCCCATTTTTACTACCTGCATAACGCCACTTATATCTTTTTCCGAATTGGAGGTTGGTGACTAATGTTGCAGTTGCAGAATCCCTCTGCTCTACCAGGTAGTGATCGAAAGCAACGCCGGTTGTATCGTCTGCCAACTGAAGTATATAACCGTCGGCATCTTTTACGGCTGGGTATTCAAACATAACCTGCGTATAGTTAAGTTTGGCTCCCTGCGCCGGTAGTATTTGCCCCAAACAACTGATAAAGCTTACAAAACACAAAAAAACAGAAATGATGCTCTTGAGCATAAGATAAACGAATTTGTAAGTTTAAATATTACGAAGCCAAAAACCCATCTCTTTTGAATAAAATCACGCTAAATTGATTGCTTACAACTGCAACATTGGCTTATATTTTCCGAATTTTAAAGAAAATGTGATGAACGAAACTGGTTTGCACCGAGAGGTAATTGACCTTCAACGGCCTGATTTATGGGGCACTTTGCCTTTTCAAAAACTAATAATTATGGCGTTAAAATAAGATGAGCAAAATACTCAAAAACGGGCGTTAGCGTTGTGTAAATGCCGGATTAACCACTTATAACGCTAAATGATCTGAGTAAAATACCAAGCCAAAATAAGTGGGAGGATGCAACAGTTACCTCTAATTAGCTGTCATTGTGTATATTGGCATTTATTTTTCGATTTGCTGTTTGTTTAATTTTAATTTTAGGAGCCCAAATCACCCCATGAAACAGGTTTTATTAGTAGTATGTATTGTTGCCTTATGTGTGTTTAAGACCTTTGCCCAATGCCCGTTTGTTGTTAATGCAGGCCATGATACCATTATATGTGCCAACCAATCGGCC
The DNA here is from genome assembly GCA_903861145.1 of uncultured Bacteroidota bacterium. Classification (GTDB taxonomy): domain Bacteria; phylum Bacteroidota; class Bacteroidia; order Chitinophagales; family LD1; genus Bog-950. The sequence goes on from CAIOTH010000140.1 coordinate 5,319, forward strand.
TATTTAAACGGTACGGTTTTACCGGCAGGTAATTATACTTACCTGTGGACCCCTGCAGGTACACTAAGCAGTGCAACGATACCTAACCCGGTAGCATCACCTTCGGATACCACCATGTATATATTGGCCGTAACAGGCGGAGGTTGCACTGCTTATGACACGGTAAACGTATTTGTTAATGGCACCGCTTTAGTGGTTAATGCTACAGCAACACCGGCTATTATCTGTCCTAAACAACAGGTACAGTTAAACGCTAGTATCGTACCAACTGTTTGTGGTTTAAGTCCGGCCTGCTCTGGCACCGTTACCTCGCCCACCGTTGGTAGCGGAACAACCGCACAACCGGGTAACGGCACTGTGGCGCCAACTTTATTTGGTAACTATCTTCAAAGTGGCAGAAATCAAATGTTATATACCGCAGCAGAGTTAACGGCAGCCCTCGGTGGGTCTTGTACTCTTAACGGTATCGCTTTTAATATTTCGTCGTTTAACAGTAATGCGTATTTGCTGAATTTTACTATTAGCGTTACCTGTACTAACCTTACCAGTTTAAGTACCTTCAATAATAACCTGACGCAGGTATTGGCGCCTTCTAGCATTCAACCCACCGCGGGGTGGAATAGTTTTGGGTTGACCAATCCTTATAACTGGGATGGGGTTTCGAACCTGATTGTGGATGTTTGCTGGTATGACCCATCTACCTTTGGCAATCAAAACAATAAAGCGCAATGTACCACTACTATATTCAACAGTATGTTGTATGCGTTTTCTACTACCGATTTATGCGGCACAAACATTGCACCTACAGTTTCGCAATTAAGGCCCAATGTCAGGTTTGGTTTTTGTCAACCTAATATCAGCAATTACGCTATTGTATGGACCCCTTCGACTGGTACCAATGCTGTTACTTCACCCGGGATTCCGAATCCTACTGCCACCCCTTCTACTTCACAGAATTATACAATTGCCGTTGGTAGCGGAGCCTGCATAGGTTACAAAACGGTAAATGTGCAGGTAGATACGTCAAGGGTAAGTGCCGGTGCTGATATTAGTTCGTGCCCAGGTAGCCCAGTGGTACTTAATGCTACTGTAGTTGGCAACGTGATACCAGGCGTGCCCGCTTTTACATGGACTACCACACCGGGAGGAACAGTTATAGGGAACACACAAAGTGTTACGGTAACGCCCAACGTAAATACCACCTATGTTGTGGCTATGACAGGAGGAGCCTGCACCCACTATGATACTGTGAACGTAACACTTGGATCGCTAAACGTAGTTGCCACGCCAACTAATGTAAAATGTAACGGGCAAAATAATGGTAAGATTGTGGTTACCGCCTCAAACGGTACTCTTCCATACACCTATTCGTGGAGTGCTAATGCTGCTACCGGAAATATTGATAGCGCATTAAACCTGGCACCGGGTAGTTACCAGGTAACAGTTACTGATATTAATGCCTGTTCCGGCACTGCAACGGCTAGTATTACACAGCCTGCAGCACTTCAAAATAGCTCGATTGTAACTACACCTATCAAATGTTTTGGTGGCAGTACCGGAGTTATAACCATAGGGCCAACCGGAGGAACAACTCCTTATACTTACTCATGGACTAATGCTTTACCTGCAGTACCCAATCAAACCGGTTTAGCGGCAAATAATTATTCGGTTACCACTACTGATGCTCATGGATGCAGTGTATCATCGACCATACCAATGACCCAACCAACCCAAATCACTTTTAATACGGCAACCATTCAGAATGAAAAATGCGCAGGTAGTGTTTCCGGTAAAATAACAGTGTTTCCAACAGGAGGCACCGGAGCGTTTACCTATTCATGGAGCAGTGGGGGAAATGGCCAAACCATAAGTAATCTTGCCGTTAATACATATAAAGTTACCGTAACTGATGCCAACCAATGTACGGCTACTGTTTCGTATGCGATTACCCAACCAACAGCTATTACGTTTACCGCACCGGTTATTGACAGCACAAAATGTTTTGGATCGAGCGATGGAGATGCAACTGTAAACCCGGCAGGGGGAACAATTCCATATACCTATTCATGGTCTCCCGGAAATCAAACCGGTCAACAAGCAACCGGGCTTTCGGCTCAGCAGTATAGCATTACGGTTACCGATGATAGCCTTTGTACTGCAACAACTACACTTACTATTCCGCAACCGGCGTTAATTCACATTACCGCTTTGGTATCAAATATTTCGTGCAATGGCAGTAACGATGGCGCTATAGCTATTAGTGGGGCAACAAATGCGTATAGCCCTATAACCTATAGTTGGAGTAATGCATTAACTACACCGGCTATTACGGGTTTATCAGTAAACACATACACAGTAACAATAACCGATGCCCACGCCTGCACCAGCAGTGCCAGTTATAATGTAACTCAGCCGCCGGCACTTGTGCTAAATGCACCAACCATTACCAACATTTTGTGCTTTGGGTATTCAACCGGTGCTATTAAGGCTAATGCCAGCGGAGGAACCGGTGCTTTTACTTATAGCTGGAGCAATAATGTCACTACGCAAACCATTACCGGAGTGATTGCAGGGGCTTACAACGTAACTGTAACTGATGCGAGAAACTGTACGGTGTCGGCATTATACAACGTTACCCAGCCTGCCTCGGGACCTGTTTTTGGTAACCCAACCATTACAAACCTGCTTTGCAACGGCAGTTCAACCGGTTCAATAACAGTAAGTGTTAGTGGCGGCACACCAAACTATACTTACGCATGGAGCCAGGACCAGCAATTAAACAGTCCTACTGCTACGGGCCTGGGAGCAGGAACTTACACGGTAACAGCTACCGATGCCGGAGGTTGCAGTGTATCAAGCAGCAATACGCTTAGCCAGCCTGGTGCTATAACTTTTGGAGTCCAAACAATAGTAAATGATAGCTGCCACGGGAGTAGTAATGGTAGTGCCCAGATAACACCATTAGGAGGGGCGGGAGGGCCGTATACTTATACATGGAATGGCATTGCAGGCGGTAATCCGCAAACAAGCCTTGTGGCAAATACCTACATCGTAATAGTAACCGATGCAAATTCGTGCACCGCTTCTACCACGGTGGTGGTTAATCAACCTGCGCCAATACAGGATAGCATAGTTATTGAAAATGTTAGGTGCAAGGGTGGTAATGATGGTAGCTTAGTTGTTTACCCTTATGGTGGTAACCTGCCCTTTACCTATTTATGGGCCAATGGTGCCACTACCCAAAGAGACTCCATGTTAACAGCCCAGGCTTATGCGGTTACCATTACTGATAAAACGGGATGCAGTTCGAGCGATGCGGCTAATGTAACTGAGCCGGCTTTGGCATTATCTTTTACACATACTGTAACGCAGGTAAAATGTTTTGGCGACCGCAATGGAACGATTAGCGTTGTTGCAGCCGGAGGTACCGGGCCTTATGGTTTTTCAGTAACAAAAGATAATAGCAATTTTGATTATGGCACCAATGGCGTGGCCGGTGGCCTCGATTCGGGTACGTATTACATACAAGTAAACGATTATAACGGCTGTACCCTTACCGATACTGCATTTGTACCCTCACCTGTGCGCGATACTTTTAGTATAAGTGTTGACTCCACGTCTTGCTATGGAGCTGCATATACCGATGGCTCTATTTACGTTACTCCGCTTATTGCCAACAACATGCCTTACACCTATACCATTGATAACGGGCAGGTGCAGGATACAAACTACTTTGGAAACCTGGCAGCCGGAAGACATGTAATAATTGCAACTAACCAGTTTGGATGTAAAACAACTTTAGATACTACTGTATATCAGCCGGGCTTGGGTTATGCTACCGTTTTACCAAAAGATACTACGTTGATGTTAGGGCAATCAATAACCTTAAAATCGGGCTTCGGGCCGTTCCCAATGTCGGCTATAACAGGTTATAACTGGGTAACCAGCGAGGCCTTAAATTGTGTTGATTGTCCTGATCCATTGGTAACTCCTTATAGCCATATTTCGGAATATGTATTGACCATTACTTACAACGAGCATTGCACAGCAAGTGATAGCGCTCGGATTATTGTAATTAATAATGCCAAGTTCTTTATTCCTAATTCGTTTACGCCTAATGGTGACGGCAATAACGATATATTCCTGATTTATGGAGAGGATATTAAAACTGTTAAGCTCAGGGTATTTAACCGTTGGGGTGAGAAGGTTTTTGAAAGTGATAGCCAGTTTAACGGCTGGGATGGAACTTATAAGGGCATGCCACAAAGCCCGGCTGTGTTTACTTATGATGCCCAGATTATTTACCTGGACGATACCAAAACCGAGCAGCACGGAAGCATAACACTGATACGTTAATTGCTGTATAAGATTGATTTTTAGCACTAAGACGAGGTGCAGATGCAACTTTTAAGGATTGAACGGCCTCTTTAAATAAAGAATTGTGTTTTATAGAAATTGAAATTATATTCGACCCGCTATAACGTTTAAATGAGAAAACTTTACATCCCCATTACACTTTTTCTGGCTCTATTCTCATCTGCCGTATTTGCACAAATAAACCTGACCCCGAATGCCAGCGGCGCTCAACTTGCCCAAATCATGTCGGGCCCGGGAGTTATTATTTCGAATGTGGTACTTAACTGCCCCAACGGTGCTGCCGGAAGTTTTACCTGTAACAACTGTAGCTTAAACATGGACTCGGGGATTGTGCTTACCACCGGAAAAGTGGCCAATATTGCAGGGCCTAATAATCAAAACCAGGTTAGCTATGCATGGGGCTCGGCCGGCGACCAGGACCTTGCTAACCTAATTGGCGCACCCGTAACACAGTTGCATGACGCCTGCGTACTTGAGTTTGATTTAACGGCGCAAAGCGATAGCGTGCAGTTTAAATACATTTTTGGCTCGGATGAATATCCTGAATTTGTGTGCAGCACATTTAATGACGTGTTTGCGTTTTTTATTAGTGGCCCTGGAATTGTGGGTTTACAAAACCTTGCACTTATTCCCGGAACTGCCATACCGGTATCAATAAACTCGGTTAATCCCGGAACACCAGGGGGATTCAGCGGAGGGGGCTCCTGCAACGGAGCAAATCAATCTCTTACCTATTCGCAATATTATGTAAATAATGGTGACGGCACTATTGCATCGCAACCCTATTACAGCAATCCTTACTATATACAATATGATGGATTTACCAAAACATTGGTAGCAGCAGTTGGGGGGTTGATTGCCTGCCAGACTTATCATTTAAAGCTCGCAGTTTCGGATGTATCGGATGGTGCAATCGATTCAGGTGTATTTATTGAGGCCAATAGCCTTAGTTCGAACCTTGTAACTTTTGATACCACCGGTACTGCTATACCGGGTTTAGATAGCGCTATAAGGGGCTGTGTAGATGGTATTTTTACTTTGCAATTTCAAAAACCGGTATCGGTTGCTACTACCGTAAATTATACAACAGGAGGAACGGCTGTTAACGGAACTGATTATACTAATATATCAGGCACTGTGCAGTTTGCTGCGGGTGATAGCATGGGACATGTTGTAATTCATCCTATTGGTGCGGCAACACAAACCCAAACGGTTAAGTTATACTTAACCAGCGGTTGTGGAACTGTTTATGATAGCACCACCCTATATATAATAGCTCCGCCGCAATTAGTGGTTGGGCCCGATACAACTGTTTGCCCCGGCGATTCAGTAAGGTTGCATGCTACGCCGGGTGCTACTCTTTATGCATGGAGCCCGGGAACGGCTATATCGTCTACCAGCATAAGTAATCCTTATGTATTCCCTACAACTACCACTGTTTATACCTGTACGGCCACTGCCATTGGCTGTGCCTCGTCGGCTTCGGTTACAATCACTGTTTATAGCACCCCGCCCTTTAGCGTAAGCGCGGGGCCTGATATTGTGGCCTGCGGTGGAGGAACGGCGCAATTAAATGCAACAGTTACGGGGACGCCTCTTAGTGGGCATCCGTTTACATATAACTGGACGCCTTCAACAAACCTTTCAAACGCCAGTATAGCTAACCCGGTTGATTTATCGGCTAGTACTAATACCTATATCGTTTTTGTTACCAGCGGACATTGCAGCGCAAGTGATACTATTAATGTGACCGTTGATAGCGTGAGCGAAACTATGAGTTCGACCATGACGAAGTGCTCGTATTCGACAGATGGAACTGCTACGGCAACACCTGTAACCGGCGTTGCCCCGTTTGGCTATAGCTGGACTAGTGGAGCCAATACCATAACGGCCACAGCCCTCTCGCCAGGCTTATACTATGTAACTATTACCGATAATAAAAACTGTAAAGAAATTGATACTATTTCTGTATACGCACCAGCGCCTATAGTTTTTGGTGCACCAACTATAGTAAGTGTATCATGCCCGGGAGGAAGCAATGGTAGTGCTACAATAACTGCAACCGGTGGCACCGGGGTAATAACTTACAGCTGGAGTTCAGGTAGTGTTACATCAACAGCTTCGAACCTTACTGCCGGCCCTTATACGGTAACCGCCACTGATGCTAATTTATGCACGGCGACGACAACGGTAACGGTATCAACTCTTCCATCGGTAACTACCACTATAACCATAACAAATGTCTCGTGCTTTGGTGGGTCGGATGGAACAGCCACAGCGAATGCGAACGGCGGAACTGCTCCGTATTTATACTCATGGAGTAATACCTTAACCACAAATCCTATAACAGCCCTCGGCATTGGACCATACTCGGTTACAGTAACTGATAACGGCGGTTGTACAGTTAGTGCAACTTCGAATATTACGCAACCTGTTACCTTATCGGTAAGCGAGGTTTCGACCAATGTTTCGTGCTTTAACGGTGCTGACGGAACTATTACATTAACTATTACTGGCGGTACTACTCCTTACAGCTTTTTATGGACCGATGCGAGCCAACAACAAGATCGCAACAGCCTGGCAGTTGGATATTATAAAGTTACCGTAACCGATGCGCATAGCTGCACAGATACTACATCGGCAACACTTACCCAGCCTACGGTATTAGTGCTTACCACAACGGTTGTAAACGCTACATGTTACGGCGCAAGTAACGGTTCGATTGACCTGAGTGTTACGGGTGGAACTCCGCCTTATTCATACAACTGGGGTATTGGTATTTTCAGCCAAAACGCAACTAACATACCTGCTGATTATTATTACCCTTCGGTTACCGATAATGCGGGCTGTGTGGTTGATACTTCAATCCATCTTACTTCACCCGGGAAGATTGTGTTTAACGGTTCAACCACCACTGATGTTAGTTGTTTCGGTGGTTCAGATGGAACCATACAGGTAAACCCAACAAATGGAGTTGGCAACTTTACATTTACCTGGAACGGTGTACCTGGTAATAATCCTGATAGTAACCTGATAGCCAGTACTTATAATGTAATTGCAACTGATGGCAATACATGTACTGCATCAACTGCGGTAACGGTTAACCAACCCCCGCAATTGGGTGTTACTATTAACGGTCAAAACGCGCTGTGCTTTGGTGGGGCAGATGGAAATGCAACGGATGTTGTTACCGGTGGAACCCAACCTTACAGTTATTTGTGGAATGACGGACAAAATAAGGTTACAGCTGTATCACTTGTCCCGGGCATATATCAAAGCACTGTTACAGATAATAACCACTGCACAGCCAGTGCTATGGTTACTATTACTGCACCAAACAAAATAATTTTTACTATTGATTCAACACCGGTAAAATGTATTGGCAGTAAAGACGGCACGTTAACCCTTAACGTATTATCAGGGGGTGTTCCACCATATACTTATGCTGCAACGCAGAACCCTTCTACTTTTATAACAACCACCGACTCGATGATATTAGGACTTGGTACAGGTTATTACTTAGTACAGGTTTCGGATAATAACGGATGTATTATGGAGGATTCCGCTTTTGTGCCTAATGCCATACCTGATGCATTTAATATTACTACAGATTCAACATCATGCTTTGGGCCGCAATACACTGATGGGGCAATACATGTTACCGGCCTTGTTCCTCAAAATTCGCCTTTCCAATATTCGGTTGATGCAAGTGCGCTACAGTTTTCGAGCGATTTCTTTAACCTGGCAGCGGGTTCGCATAATATAAGCATTACTAATGTTAATGGCTGCGTAACCGATACATCGGCGGTGATAGGCGCACCTATACAAGGGATTGCTGAAGTTTACCCCGTTGATACCACGATACAATTAGGTGAAACGATACAGTTATTTTCGGCTTTAATCAACTATCAATCATCGGCAATTACTTCGTATAACTGGGTGCCATCAACCGGTTTAAGTTGTGTTGATTGCCCTGCACCTGTTGTAAGCATTTACAACCATATCAATACTTATACGCTTACTATTACTTATAATAACGGATGCATAGCAAGTGCGCAGAGCAGGGTTATTGTAATAGGCACTCCACCGGTATATATACCGAATACATTTACTCCGAATGGCGATGGTAACAATGACGTGTTCTTAATATATGGTGAGAACATAAAGACTGTTGGCCTGAAGGTATTTAACCGCTGGGGCGAAAAAGTATTTGACTCGGAAAACCAGTTTTTAGGTTGGGATGGAAATTACAAAGGCATGCCACAAATGCCGGGTGTATATGTTTATGAAGCGCAAATAACCTTCCTGGATAATACGCAAACATTGCGGACCGGTAGTATTACTTTGCTTAAGTAGATTTGGTTTTCCTCTTTTACTCAAACGATAGTCCGGCGAGTTCTGATTTATTGGCATCAACATTAAGCAAAATCCAGCGCTCGAGAGATTGAATGCTTTTGATGTAATCGGGCATGTTTTGGGCGTAGTTAACGTAGACCAGAAAGTCGTAATAGTTGGCATCGGGATGTTTAGCTTTCCAGGGAATATAAAAAGCCTTCTGCCATTTTTTCATATACGCAAGGCAATCAGAATAACTGGCGAAACCGATATAGCCGCTATCCAACCTAAAACCAAAAAGGTTGTTCATTGTGAGGCTACAATCTTTACACTCCAACCAACCGGTTTCTACAATAGCGGTAGCTAATACTGTTTCGGGATTTGTAATTTGATAGGATTTGAGTGAATCATACAGCTGCTGCACTTTTACCATTCGGTTTTGCTGACCAGCGGCACTAATTCCAATTATCAACAACGGCAAAAAACATAGCATATGTTTTATAAATACCTTGGGGAATATATTTTTCATAATGGCTCGTTTAATCTATTATCCCTTAATAATCAAACGATATGCCACCTAATATCTTAATGTAGGCTATAATATAAGAGTGATTTATATGTCAAAAAGCAGTGAAAACGTTCATAATCGAAGTAACCCGATTACCAAAGTCTTTGCAGAGGTAACAGACGGGGAACCGATAAGTTTAGCTTTGAATTGCGATTGGGGATTTAATACCCCTATTTAGCCTAAGGAGTTTTCTTAATTAAGCCGGTGGCGTTCCAAACAAATACAAGCACCACGATAACTGCAGCCTGGGCAAGGCAGGTTTCGATGGTAGGGAAAAGGCCAATGAGTTCAAGCCGCATTACATGCAGGCCATGGATTGGGGCATAGCCGGTTTCCTGCAATGAATGAATGCCCTTTCCGGCTAATACTACCGCCAAAAGGCTCATTACAGCTGAAGAAACTTTAAAAAGCTGAGGAATAGGCAGTTTTGCCGAAAACCTAAGTAGAATAATGGCTAATACTATCACTATTACGAAGGCAATTACAACCCCCAGCACAATGGCGTTGCTTTGCTTACCTGCCGCCTCGATGTTGAGTGCGGAAAGAAACAGTACAGATTCAAAAACTTCGCGGAACACAACGAAGAAGGAAAGGCCGGCCAGGCCAATCATGCTTTCGCTTTTAACGGCACCTTTCATTTTAGTGGTTACGTAGTCTTTCCACTTGCCAATTTCGCTTTTACCATGTAGCCAAAAGCCCACATATAACAACATAAACACGGCGAAGATGGAGATAACGCCCTCCATCAATTCCATGTGCTCAACCTGATTGCTGATAATATGGCCGCTTACCATCCAAATAACAGAGCCTGCTAATATGGCCAGTACCCACCCGGCATGAACCCAGGCTGCTGCGTTTTTAAGTTCGGCGGCTTTGAGGACGGAAAGAATAACCATGATAACCAGAAATGCCTCTAAGCCCTCGCGCAACAGAATGGACATAGCCATGAGTAAAGCAAGAATGAACGAGTACTCCTTTTTATCAATCAACTTACTTGCAATAACGATTGATTTTTTAGCCGATATTAATGAGTCGTGCACTTCGATAGCTGGCTGATGTTGCTCCATCATATGGCTTAAGTGGTGCATTTGCTCTTCCAACGAACTCATCAGTTGAGGGTCGTTTGATTTTAACTGCATCTCCAGCGGTTCAATGCCTTCGAGATAAGCAAGTGTTGAAAGTTGGGCGGCCTCGGTAAACTTGCCCTGGTTATATAGGTCCATGGCACCATCGAGATATTTGATGGCCGTTGTTATAAAGTCGCTACTGTGGTGTATTGGTTGGTTTAAACGAATGGCCGCAAGCAACAAACGGGCCTTCGCACTATCAGTAACATTATACTGCTTTAAGAACTCGACATCAGAAGTAGTAGACACTTTCTCCACTGAAAGCGAATCAAGCAAATTTCTCGTTCCTTCCTCTTTAAAACGAGGGTCGTTTTTGTATTCCTGATAACGTAGCGACAGCACGTAAAAAGCCACATCCCATACCTGGTTATCATCTAAAGTGGGGTGGGCTTTCATGCCGGTACCTTCAACCCCTAACCTTACGGTATTAAAGACAAAAAATGCCGAAAGCGGCCTTATCTTTTCGTCATCCTGCAAATTGCGGGGAGGAGGGTTTAATCCTTTGCCTTCGGGGCCATTGCCAATGCCGTTTGCGCCATGGCATTTTACACATTCGGTTTTATATACAATTTTACCATTGGCCAAACTGGGATATACCGAAGGTGTAATTTTGAGGCCGGAAGCGGTTATTACCTTATCTCTTATTTGAATAGCCAGAGGTGACACTACTTCAAAAGGTGCATTTTGTTGGATAAGGCTATCTAAGTGATAAACCATGGCACTTATAGTGATAGAATCCACTTGACTCCATGTGGGGGCAATTTCTTTAAGGTCGCGGATAGTGGACTGGCCAAAATCCTTCATTTCTTTAAACTCGCTTTGGCTGATAACTTTGCCGTCTTTAACAGCGCCGGCGTAATCCTGGCTTAAATAGTTGAGGGTGTGGACTAAAACCCGGGACGATTCGCCGCTATCGGCGGTACATAATTGGCTTGCTATAAGCAGAATAAGAGCTGAGAAAAAGCGTTTCACGTGTTGGTTTTAGCCAGAAATCTGTATTTAGAACAATTCTAAACAAGGGCGAAAGTAACAGGTTCGGTGGTTTTTTCCACTGATTTTTGTCAGAAAAAATAAATGATTTGTCATTTATTTCGGCCCAAAGTTGTTTTTAGAGAATACCATCCTCTCTATTTCGCTATCGTAAATTGGCCCGAGAGCAAGCCAATCATACCTTTCAGCGTATTGCCGGGTATTCATTACCCTGAGGTATTTTACATCCATAATGCGGTGCTGAATTTTATTCACAAGGTCATTTTCCTCATAAAAAAACGTGCTGTGAAACTGGTTGGGTATGTGTTCGGGATAGGCAAGCCTTTGGGGCAGTAGCGGAACGACATTGCAATACAAGGCTTCTATAACACTTGAGCCAAAAAAATCCTGGTTAGATGTTACTGGCAGCAAATCGGCCATCCAAAGCCATTTCGCGTAATCTTCAAAGCTTTGGGCATAACCAAAGTGGATGATGTTTTCTGCAAGCCGCACTTTAGCCTCGTCAAAAATGGGCGGGCGATTGTCGTAATTCTCGCCTAAAACAATCAGTTTAAAATCAATGCCCCTATCAGCAATTTCGAAAAGCGCCTGAAAGAAACGCTCGGGGTTTTTATCGTATTCCCACCGGTGGTTCCATAAAATAACAGCGCGTTTGTGTTCGCCCCATTTTGCCGGCTTGTGGGCATCGAATTTTTGAAGGTTTAAACCCAAAGGCAACACACTGCTTTTATGCGTGATTGTTTGCACTGTTCCCAAATTCTGATGGTCGGGAAAGGCTTTGAGGAATTTAGGTAGTTCGCTTAGGAATGCCCGTTGGTGATACGCCGAGTTGAAGAAAACATGGTCAGCCGCCAATGCAGATGTATAATTGATAAAGGCATAGTGGTTATCGCGCTTTAACCTCACATCAGCATCAGTACTCGACCAGGGATAATTGAGTTGATTTTCGTGAAAGTAAATGGCTGTTGGAATATTATGCGACCATGACCTTGCGAGCGATAAGAACAGATTTAAATCAATCATATCGGTGGCTAAAATCAAATCGGGCTTTTGTAACTCGGGGATTACAAGTTGAGCAAGGCTGATAGCACCACCATGCATACGCCATTTCCAATGGCTACCACTAAGACTTAAAATTTCTATTTCGTGCTTACTGAACTGTTTATATTCCTCCGCCCATTTTTTATGAGAGCCGCTATAGAATGGTTCGAGGAGAAGGATTTTCATAAAATACATTTAGCCACAAAGACACTAAGGCACAAAGAATACATATTAACGGAGCTGTAAGTTTAGTTTCTGTCAAACATCAACCTCTCTCCCATTTTTTCTTCGTTGAACTGGCCGTTATCATAAACCAGGTTTCCGTTTACAAAAGTTTGCATTACCTGGCCTTTAAATTCGTGGCCTTCCAAAGGGCTCCATCCGCATTTGTAAAGTATGTTCTCTTTATTAACTGCCCAGTGCCTATCGGTATTCAACAAAACCAGGTCGGCCATATACCCTTCGCGGAGGTAACCGCGTTCTTTAATATCAAAACACTCAGCCGGTTTATGGCACATCTTTTCAATAATCTTCTCTAAAGATATTTTGCCCTGGTGATGAAACTCAAGCATCATATTTAAAGAGTGTTGCAACAGGGGCAAGCCTGATGGGGCTTTGTTATACAGGTTATCTTTCTCGGCTAAAGTATGTGGGGCATGGTCAGTAGCAATAATGTCCAGCCGGTCATCAAGTAAGGCTTCGAACAAAGCTTTCTTATGGTGAGCCTCTTTAATTGCAGGGTTGCATTTTATTTTGCTGCCTAGTTTTTCGTAATCGTTTTTATCAAACCACAGGTGGTGAACGCAAACTTCGGCGGTGATTCGTTTATCTTTTAAAGGAATATCATTTCTAAAAAGCTTCAATTCATCAGCGGTTGAAATATGCAGAATGTGTAGGCGGGTGTTATACTTTTTTGCCAGCTCAACCGCAAGGCTTGAAGAGTTGAGGCAAACTTCTTCATTTCGTATTTCGGGATGACATTCGAAAGGGATTTTTTCGCCATAGCGCTCCATATACATTTGCAGGCGCTCTTTTACCAGTCTGTCATCTTCGCAATGGGTTGCAATTAGAATGTCGTTGCGACGGCTAAACACTTTTTCTAAAACCTCGCGGCTATCTACCAACATATCACCAGTTGAGGAGCCCATAAAAATTTTAATGCCACATACTTTGGTTTTATCAACCTTCAGCAATTCGTCGAAATTGGTGAGGTTGGTGCCCATAAAAAATGAGTAGTTAGCCAAAGATGTTTTTGAAGCAATAGTGTATTTGTCTTCCAGCAGTTGAATAGTGGTAGCCGGTGGCTGGGTATTGGGCATTTCCATAAATGAGGTAACCCCACCTGATATGCCCGCTTTAGCCTCTGTATAAATAGTTGCCTTCTGGGTAAGCCCCGGTTCGCGAAAGTGTACCTGGTCATCTATAATTCCAGGCATCAGGTAATCACCCTCAGCATCAAGCTCAGTGACTTTAAATTTTACATCAAACTGCGGGTCAATGCGCTCAATCCGATTTCCTTTAACCAATAAATCGGACGTCCGAATTTGACCCTCGTTAATAATTTTGGCGTTGCGTATTACGTAATTACCCATGTATAACTTTGAGCTGCGAAATTAGTTGAAAGCTTATAAACTTTTGAAGGAGTTATAAAAAGGCCAGCGATACTCCTTTTCGATTAAATAAAAACGGCCCCTTGGTTTAAGGAGCCGCTTTTTATCGAGTGCTAGCAAGTTTATTCGCCTTTGTGGCCCTGGCCTTCGCGCTGAGCTCTTGCTGCCTTTACCTTTTCCAATTGCTCAGGAGTTAGTATGCCTTTTAACTGCACTTCCTCCTGATCCTTTATGGCTTTGAATTTTGCCTTCACATCATCGCCTTCTCCACCGCTTTTCCTAAGTGCATCGCGTTGAGCAACTGAGTTTTTAGTTACTTCCAGTACTTTGTTATATTGGTCAGGAGATAATTGAGCTACGGCGTTGATTTTATCAGCCTGAGCTTTTGCACGCTCTTCGGCGGTAGCGCGAGGAGCCATTTTAGAGTTAGGAGTTGCAGCACCCGGAGTTGCTGATTGTTGAGCAAAAGCCCCGAAAGTTGCGAAAGCCATTGCTGCGCTTAAAATGATTGTTTTTTTCATTGGTTTTGTTTTTATTTTCAATTTTAAAGGTAGCATAAAGGTAAAATTTAAATGCGCATTTAACTTATGTTAGAAAAACAACCTCCGCTTTTTCGGTAAAGCCCTCTAATTCATCGGCAGGCAAGTCTGCATAAGGAGTTATACCTTGTACCTGTGGGTATTAACAATCAGTTTATTATCTATTTTTGCGCCACATCCGTCTTTAGAAAAAATCAACTTAAAATGAAGAAATACATTTACCTCATAGCCGTTTTGTGCGTTTTTAGTTTTGCCCACGTTAATGGTGCTGTTGGCGATACCACCTGGGTGCAATCATTTCATGGCGATTTTACTAATTATGGCGCATTTGACACTGCTGTTGTTTTTCCGGATAGTTCGACCTCTTACCGTAAAATTTACATGATTATCACTATTGGCGAATATACCTGTACTGCGGGCTCGCAATATTGCCATCAATGGGATTATGATATTGAAAATTATGTAATGACCCCGCGTGGAGATACTTTGGAAATTGGCCGCTTTATTACCCCGTATGCCACTTCGGGTACACCTGGCTTTACCTCAACCTGGCAGCAGCATTATATTTACGACGTAACCGATTATTATAAGATACTGAGAGATTCGGCCTTAATGCGTATTTTCTATTCAGGCTATTCGTGGGGTTTTACCGGTGATGTGAAATTTGCGTTTATTGAGGGAACACCCGAGCGCAATGTTATAGGTTACGATAAGCTTTGGAATAATACCTATACATATGGTAACACTGCCAGTGTTATTGATAGCAGTGTTAAACCATATACCCTTACAGCACCAAGCGGCACTCAATCGGCCGAAATGAAATTTTTGATAACCGGGCACGGTTCAGATAACACTTCGGGATGTTGCGAGTTTGACAATACCGGGGTTGGCCATACTTACACGGTTTTGGCTAATAACAATACGGTAGCCAGCTATAATATGAATGTGAACTGCGGCATGAGCGAATTATATCCACAAGGAGGTACGTGGTTATATGGCAGGGCAGGTAACTGGTGCCCGGGTGGTTCGGTGCAATTGGGGCAATATCCTTTAACGGGTGTAACCGGTGGTAGCCAATATACTACCGACGTTAATTTTGATGATAGTTACGATGGTGGTGGTGCTTACGGTATTTATAAAATAGCGAGCGCTGTATTTTATTATGGTGGTTTAAATAAAACACTAGATGCATCGCTTGATGATATTATTGCGCCTACCAATTTTGAATGGTACCGCCGGGAAAACCCACGTGTAAGCGTACCGGTAATAAAAGTGCGCAATACCGGTGCTACTACTATTACCTCAATGCTTATATCTTATGGGGTAAAAGACTCGGTTGCAACTGAGTACATCTGGACCGGTTCACTTGCTCCATTAACAGATACTACAATTACTTTACCGGCTATACCGGCGCTTACAAATTTATCGTTAAACGCAGTTACCGGTACACATACTTTTAAGGCTGAAATACAGCAGGTAAACGGTTTGGCTGACGATGACCACAGTAACGATACGCTGACATCGCAGTTTTTAGTTGCACCTAAATGGCCTTATTCATTCCTTATTAAACTGAAGACAAGTTCGATAGGCGCTGACGGTAGTTTTGGAACCAGCCCTGCCGATGCAAGCTGGCAAATTACCGATGCCAATAATAATGTTGTGGCTTCGCGCAGCAATGCTAATGTTACTACCACTTATTTTGATACAGTGACACTACACTCGGGCAGCTTTTATACGTTATCGGTTAGTACCTCACAGTGCTATGGTTTAAACTGGTGGGCACTTGCCGGGCAAACGGGATATACATCGGGCTCTATTGGTGTAGTAAATTATATGGGTGGCGGCGCGCTTTTGAATCTTAACGGCACTTCAAATTCTGGGCAGTTTTTAGATGATTTTGGTTGCGGTTTTGTGCAGTATTTTACTACACTTGGCCAGTGCCACCAACCTACACCTGTAATAACAAGAACCGGTGACACTTTAACCGCATCAGCGGGTGTAACCTATCAATGGTATAAAGATGGCAATCCTATTAACGGAGCTACTAACCGAATTTATACCGCTGGAGTTGTTGACGGTAACTATACCGTTGAAGTTACCGGTGCAGGCGGCTGTAGCGCTACATCGGCTTCATTACCATTTATGAGCACAGGCACTAATGATTTATCAGTATTAGCGGCAACAGTATCGGTATTTCCGAACCCTGCCCGCGAATCTTTTAACCTGGTTGTAGGTGCTGAATTAACCGGCACCAACTATGAATTATATGAAATGACCGGCAGGAAGGTTCTGTCAGGAACAATAGGGGATGAGGTTACTACAATACCTGTGCGTGATATTTCTTCAGGTATATACATTGTTAACATTAGCAATGGCATGGGCAGTATTACGAAGCGTTTGATAATACAGAAATAGGCGCATCGCATAAAGCTGAATGACAGGTAATAGCTTGCCGTTCAGGAAATAAATATTTGTCTTTTTACAAGTAACCTAAAGGTGTTTATTAGGATTCAATCCTTATATTCGGGCGGCTTTAGAAATTTTACTTCTGAAGTGGGCTGAGTGTCCATCAATGTTTAATATACATGAAGCACTTTAAACAAGTCGAAATTTACATTGCTGAAAAGGAAACGGCGAAGCTGACGGCCTTTTTGGAGGCTATTAAGTACGATGAGATATTAACCATCCTCGAAAGGCTTGATGACGAGAGAAAGGCCATAGTTTTTGAGTGCCTGGACGAATACATAGCCATAAAATGCTTTAAAGTATTACCCGAAAAAACCCGGCAAACGCTGATTAGGGAGATGCATCATGAGCGGGCGGCTAAGTTGCTAAACAGCCTGCCGGATGACGACTTAACTTCGCTTGTTGAAGGCTTACCCAGCCGGGTGGTAAATGAACTACTGAAATTATTAAGTGACGAAAACCGGCGAACCCTGCTTTCACTTTTGGGGTATCCGGAAAACTCGGTAGGCCGTTTGATGACGCCGCACTACGTAGCGGTAAAAGAGAACTGGTCCATTCAGGATGCGTTTACTTATATCCGGTATCATGGCCAAAACTCGGAAACCGTGAACATTATTTACGTGTTGGATGATAACGGCGTTTTGATAGATGATATACGCATGCAGGAGTTTTTGTTTGTGGAGCCCACCACCAAAGTAAACCAGATAATGGATCACCGGTTTTTAGCACTATCAGTAAATGATGACCAGGTTGAGGCTATTAAGTTGTTTAGAAAAAATAATCGCTTTGCGCTGCCGGTAATTGATGCTAATGGCATTATGCTGGGTATTGTAACCATTGATGATGTGCTGCGTTTGGCTGAGGCTGAAGACACCGAGGATATACAAAAGATAGGTGGTTCGGAAGCACTGGATGAACCGTACAATACTATCTCGTTTTTTAGTTTGATTAAGAAACGTGCCGGTTGGCTTATCATACTTTTTTTGGGCGAAATGCTAACGGCAACTGCCATGGGATTTTTTCAGGATGAAATAAGCAAGGCTGTTGTCTTGGCCTTATTCATTCCGCTTATTATTTCAAGCGGGGGTAATTCGGGTTCACAGGCATCTTCTATCATCATTCGTGCTATGGCCTTAGGCGAAGTAACATTTGCGGACTGGTGGCGCGTAATGCGGCGCGAAATATTTTCGGGCCTGATATTAGGAGCTATCCTCGGTTCGGTTGGTTTTTTGCGTATTTTTTTATGGCAGCAATTGCACCTTTTTAATTACGGCATACACTGGTTACTGGTAAGCTTTACTATTTTCTTTGCACTGGTTGGGGTTGTTACCTGGGGTACCATTGCTGGCTCCATGTTACCTATTGTTTTGAAAAAAGCAGGCGCCGACCCTGCTGCCTCCTCCGCTCCTTTTGTTGCTACGCTTGTAGATGTTACCGGCTTGATAATTTACTTCTCAGTAGCCTACGTTATTTTGAAAGGGACGTTGTTGTAACACACAGTTTTCTATTTCAATGTAGCGGAATTATCAAGCCTCTTTTTAAAGTCCTTATAATTTCTATTTTTTGACCACAGTGCTTCCGCCATTGCTGTAAGACGCGGCATTATTTGATGGTGTAATTGTTTTTCATCAGCAATGTATTCAGTCCAAACACTGGCTTGCCCGCCCAAAATAAGTTTGCGGCTTTCGGGAGTTATGGATTTGGTATAGAGGTTGAATTTATAAACCCTGCTTAGTTCAAGATATAGCATCCACCACACAGCTTTTTTCTCGCGTCTGTATTGAGGGTAATCGAAATAGCAATACCAACGAGGAGTCATAATTACTTCGTTGCCATGTGCCAATGCCTTTACCCCGGCACTTTTATCGAGCCAACTCATTACGATTACGCTGTTACTTAAGCCTCCCTTTACAATTTCGCCCCAGCCTATACAGCGTTTGCCTTTAAGGGCCAAATAGTCTTCAATCTTTTTCAGAAAAAAATGCTGCAACTCTTCTTCATTTTTTAGGCCTTCTTTTTTTATTAAGGCCTGCACCTGCTCGCTATGCATCCATGCATATTTAGGCGCCTCATCGCCACCCATGTGAATGAGGTTAGATGGGAACAACACACATACTTCATCTAAAACATTTTTCAAAAACTGAAAGGTGCTATCGCTTGGACAATAAATATCTGTTTTAATGCCCCAGGCAGTTGGAACATTTTTAGGAAGGTTAGGATTGCACGAAAGAAATGGATATGCCGCAATTGCCGCCGATGAATGGCCTGGCAATTCAATTTCGGGAATAATGGTAATGAACCGCTCAGCGGCATAGGCCACAATTTCCTTTATATCATCCTGTGTGTAAAAGCCACCATATTTTGAACCATATTTTTCGGTACGCCACGCTCCTACCTCGGTTAGGCGCGGGTATTTCTTTATCTCAATTCTCCACCCCTGGTCATCGGTAAGGTGCCAATGAAAAACGTTCATTTTTAATTGGGCCATGATGTCTATATATTGCTTCACAACTTCTTTGCTGAAAAAATGCCGAGATACATCTAACAGCATCCCCCGGTAACCAAACTGCGGGGTATCGGTTATTTCCATACAAGGGATTTCGTACGACAATACCGAATTGACGAATAATTGAGTAGCTGTTTGGCAGCCATAAAACAAGCCCTTTGCAGTGTGGCTTTGTATTATTATCGAATCGACAAATACGCGAAGCGAATAACTTTCGTCGGTCAACGAATCGCTTTGAGAGGGTAAAATCCTTAGAATAATATTTTTTGCAACCGGTGTTGTACCGGGTACCTTCCATTGCTTAGAGCCAAATAAGCAGTTGGCAAAGTAGCGCGC
Source organism: uncultured Bacteroidota bacterium (assembly GCA_903861145.1). Lineage (GTDB taxonomy): Bacteria > Bacteroidota > Bacteroidia > Chitinophagales > LD1 > Bog-950. The sequence goes on from CAIOTH010000140.1 coordinate 25,214, forward strand.
AATCGGCGTAAGCCTATTATCATTGCCATAGGTTTTTATAGAAAGTCCGTTTTTAAAGTTCAGAAAACCTGATTTCAATTCAACCTTGTTGGGCTTCGGAATTACAGGAATATCTTGCGAGAAAACGAACAGCGGAAATATTACAGCGAAGAAAAAAATGTATTTCATCTTAATACTTTAATCTCTCTATCGGGATAATCTGAAATCAAGCCATCAACGCCCATTTCTTTCAATTCAACCATTTTCTTTTCGTCGTTTACCGTCCACGGCAGCACTTTAATGTGCAAACGATGACAGGCGCGAATCAGCTTTTTGTTCACCAACATATAATTGGGACTATAAATAGTAGGATTAAATCCCAGCTCTTTAAGGTTGCCCTTCAGGCCTTTTAGATTTTCGACTAACAAGGCAGTTGTAATGGTTGGGTCAATTTTATGCATCTCCTGCAAAGTACGCGGGTCGAATGACTGAATGATGCATTTATTAATTACACCTTTTTGTTTAATGAGGTCGTAAACCATTTTGGCGAATACTGCGGGTTTAGGGTGATTGATATCATCGCCGGCAACAGTAGATTTGGTTTCGATATTATACATTACCGGTGGCAGGTTATGCGTCTTTATATATTTTTCAACGGTGTCGATTACCTCGCTCAACAGGGGTTTTACCGTAGCTACCTTTTGCTGTTCCGGAAATTTAGCATTGCCTCTTATACCGCAATCAAATTTCTTTATTTCATCGTACGTAAGTGTGTAAATTTTGTATTTGCTTTCGTCGGCAGCCTCAACCGGTTTACCATCGGGGGAGGTACAAATGTTGGCACCCATAAAAGCATCGTGCGAAACAACTATTTTACCATCCTTACTTATCTGCATGTCCATTTCAAGGGTATTCACCCCCAATTTTACCGCATGGATAAAAGCAACGATGGTATTTTCGGGATAAAGACCCCTGCAGCCCCTATGGCCTTCAATATCGAAAGTGGATTGGCTGAATAAAGAAGATGAAACGACAGCCATTAATAGTAATAACTTAATTTTCATTGAAGCGCATTAATTTAAGATGAACCTGCAAACTGCCACCGAGTGTACGACAATTTTGACAAATATCTGAAAAAAGTATTTTGCACAGAGGCACGGAGTTTAACAGCCGAGAAATACATTGATTAATGCTAAGCAGCTTTTCTTTGGCGACGTGGAGTGTGAGGCGCATGCAGTATGGCTTCAACTATTTTTTCCAAATCATCTTCAAATTTTATTTGCACCGTATTAGGATTATCGAGCCAAACTTTTATTTCTACGGCATCTAACTCGGTAGATGTTTTAACGCCCATGCCTGCTAATATTTTAGCATTGCAAATTTGCTCGCTTTGCTTTTTTAGAGGGATAACAAAAAGCTTTTTACCCAAATACAATGCTTCGGATATAGTTTGGAAGCCACCGGCAGTTATTACACCCGAACAGTTTGCCATATCCAGGATAAACGAGTTGTTATTTAACGGCTTTATTTCGCAATTATTTAAGGCATAACTCTTTTCGGATGTTTTTGAGTAAATAATGAACTTATGATTAGCGAATTGCGGTTTTGAGAAACACTGCATCAATTCCTCATCGGTAAATGAGTTGAGGTATACAAGCGTGAAATTTTTATCGCCCGGTATAGCGTTTCGTATTTCGTTACGTATAACGGGGTAATAAACAAAGTCATCGTATTTTTTAAAGTGCATGGCAATTTTATTGCGTGCCGGGCACATAACGTTTGCGAAAAATTTATTGGCAAAGTTGCCCTTGGTTTTAGGGAAATTATGTGACGTAACAGCATACATGTTTCCAATACCCACGCGTTTAACCCCGGCCAACATAGCACCCCATAAAGTAATAGGCTCAAAGTCGGAAATAATTAAGTCGTATTTTTTAAAAGGTACTTTCATCAATGCAATCATTACCGATAAAAAACTGGCTTTGCCAATGGATTTAAGCACGGAAATTTTGCCCTTTTTGCCGTAATAAAAGCTAAACCCCTTGTACTCGTAATTTACTTCGAACGGAAGGCCTATTTGCGCCTTGCCGCCGCTTATAAGCACATCCAGTTGCTCTACATCCGGATGTTGCTTTAACAGCTTGTAAATCTCGGTTGAGCGGCTAATGTGCCCGTTACCTGTTGCCTGAATTCCAAATAGAATTTTCATGCTTATGGTTTTAGATTAAACGAATAAATGATGTATACATATCTGTTTTGAATAAACAGATGGAATGAAGGGTCGGTAATGAGGGCCTTTCCGTAGAAAAACCGTGTTGAAGTGCTATGTGGCTTTTGCTTCAAGCTGAGATTTTTCCGGTTGGTGATGGAAAAGGAGGTGCCACTTTTCGGTGCTTTTCAAAGGCATCCTGCATAGCAATAAGGTCGGGCGAAAGTTTACGGACAATAGTTTCCTCATCTTTCTCCCCATCTAAACCAAGATCTTTATAATAAACCAGGTTCCATTGGTCGGTATATTCCAACGATGTGAGGTTCTCTATCCAATCGCCCGAATTGAGATATTGCACCGTACCATGCTCATTGTTATAATCTTTTTGCTTGGGTTCGTGTATATGCCCGCATATCACATAATCGTACCGGTTTTCGATGGCAATATCTGCAGCCGTCTGTTCAAAATTGCTGATGTGTTTAACGGCAGCTTTAACACTGTCTTTAACTCTTTTAGAGAGGGATATTTTTTCGCGGCCTATTTTATTGAGCAATACGTTTACTGCGCGGTTAATCAGTATCAACATATCGTAGCCGGCGCCACCAATTTTTGCCAACCACTTTGAATGGCGCATGGTAATATCAAAAACATCGCCGTGAAAAAACCAATGTTTTTCGCCATCAATACTTAACACCAATTTATCTTCAAGGTGAAGATTATCTAATCTAAAACCAGTGAATTTTCGTAGCATTTCATCGTGATTACCGGTTAGGTAATAAACCTGAGTGCCATGCATCATCATTTTAATAACACGTTGTAAAACGCGCCAGTGTGCATCGGGAAAATAAAATTTGCTGAGTTGCCAGATGTCGATAAAGTCGCCGTTGATGACCAGTATTTCGGGGTCGATACTTTTAAGGTACCGGTTCAATTCTTCGGCGTGGCAGCCGTAAGTACCAAGATGAACGTCTGAAATTACTGCTACTTTAACTTTTCGCTTTTCCATCTTAAAGTGGTTTCACAAAAGTATTACCGACATGTCATGCCAAGATGTTCAGGCAATTAACGTTTAGTGAATGCTGTGTTTTGAAATTGTAAAGAATCGATTTTTAGTGTAGTGCTTAATGGATTACTAACAATTTAGCCTGAAACCAGCATACGTTAATTTACCGAAGCTTAACACAGGTTTTATAATACAATAAGAATGAGGGTATTGCTTTGTATGACTAACGAGAAAAATGAGAAATAAGACCTATATCCTGTTTGTGTGCCATGATAACGCTATGTACAGCCAAATGGCAGAAGCGATGGTTAAGTTATACCGCGATGATGAAATATGCGCCTTTAGTGCAGGGCTTGAACCTGCCAGGAAATTAGATGCCAAAGCGATTGCATTTATGGACCGGTTGGGTTATCACGACATGGGGATGCATACTACCAAATCGGTTAATGATGTGCCCGACTTTAACTACGATTTTGTGATTACGATTGGCGTGCCTGCTTATGTGCCCGTATCGGCAGATAAAAGGCTTGAATGGCGTTTTGGAGATATTGAAGATCCCGATGATGTGCAGTTATTGAGATTGAGAGATAAACTACTGAACAAGGTATTAAACCTGGTTATATCGGTAGCTGTATAAAGCCAATGTTGAAGAAAACAAAAGAGGCCAACCTAATACCGGTTGGCCTCTTTTGTTTTTATAGAATGACAATTTCCTTATTTCTGTGCCAGTGCTTTTTCAACGGCAGCTACAACATCAGCTTCGCTAACTTTTTTCTTTGGAGAAATTGAGGTGATGACGTTACCATCTTTGCCTATCAGGAACTTTTGAAAATTCCATTTTACCTCCGCATCTATTACACCGTTTTGTGTTTTTTGAGTCAGATATGTATACAGAGGTGCTATTTCATCTCCCTTAACATGTATTTTTGAAAACATAGGAAATTTAACGGCATATTTTGAGGTGCAAAATTGCTTTATCTCACTATTACTGTTTGGTTCCTGGCCCATAAAATCATTAGCGGGAAAACCCAACACTACCAAGCCTTTGTCTTTGTACTTTTCATACATGGCTTCAATATCACTGTATTGAGGGGTGTTGCCACAAAGGCTTGCAACATTTACAATTAACAACACTTTGCCTTTGTATTGGCTAAGAGATACATCTTTATCGTCGATATCCTTAACGGTAAAATCGTAAACCGTTTTAAAAGGGGCAACTGCAACCGAAATTATAGTAAGCAACGTGACCAATAATGCCTTCATAGTTTTATTGTTTTTTGTTTAAACAAATGTGGGCATTTAAAGTTTATTACCCACTAACATTAACATTCGTTTTTAGAAAGTAATTTGTGCTTTAAAGTAAACCTGGGTACCCATAACCGGTGCGCCCGGGAATGAACTCCATTGGTAGTTGGTAAGGTTATTAACGTTAACCGACACCATCATCTTTTTGTACCATTTTAAACGGTAGCTTAACTTAGCATCTAAAATATAACATGGGCTTACATGGCCTACATATACCGATGACGCAGCATCATATGCCATTTGCGAGCGGAAAGACAGGCCGTATCCCAAGCCTATTTTCTTTAGGTTATGGTCGAAGGTTACGGAGCCTTTAACTTTAGGGGCATTAAGCGAAACACTTTGACCGGTTGAAAGGGTAAACTGGTCTTTATCAACCCAGCTTAAACTACCGCCAACCATAATACTGTGCCTGGTATCTTCATACGCATTATACTGTGCTCCGAAATCAATTCCGAATACATCAAGCCTGCCAAGGTTTTCGTAAGTAAGAATGTAATCGGAATTTACATATTTAGAGTTAGGTGTAATTGCGCCGATAGGAAGCTGTGATAAAAGGACGGTTAACTCATCCCAAACGCTGCCGTGTATAGAAGGCGTGATGGACGGATTTTGCAGGCTAGGCTGTCCATCTAATGCCGATAGCAACAGGTTATTTAGTGCCCCGCCATTTTTGTACAAATTACGGTATAGCTGGCCCGACCAGTTATCGGGGCCAAGGTATGATGCCGCGTTAAGAGCCACTGCCTCCGAACCCGGAGTAAGTGCGCTAACGTAGTTGTTGATACGGGTCCAATATCCATCAACCTGGATTGAGAGTTTGCGGAAAAGGAAACCTTTGTAACCTAACTCGACAGTTTGTGTGTATTGGTTATTGATCCTCTTTAGGTTCGAAACTTTAGTTGGGTCAGGAATTAAGCTGGCCTGGTAGTTATTGGTAGCACCAAACGTATTTAAATTAAGGCCAACCAGCGAGGCATGAGATACTGTACCTGTGGTTCCCCTGATGCTATCCAATATCCCGTCGCGTACGATGCTGGTTGCCAGTGTAACGTTATTGCCCAGAGCACCGGCAAAGTTTTTAATCATGAAATTCATGATAGAATCCATTTGGCTAACATTGCCGCCGGTGCTATTATAATTTACCCAGCTACCGGTGCCACCCCATGGGGCAGTTTTGTATTGAATGTTTCCATTGGGATCGTACGAATAATTGTATCCGTAAGGATTACCAATACCACGGGCATACATACCGTTTGGTAATTGAGTTTGTGCAAGGTCAAGAAACTGATCGAGCGTGTTAGGTGCATCGAAAGCACGGTTGTAAGTAAGGCGTATATCCTGGTTATCGGCTACCTTAAATACGATTGCTGCGCGTGGACTGGCTGCTACGTTTTGAATAATGCTGTTGTAATCGGCACGGAAGGCCGCAACCAGTTTAAGCCACTTTAACGGCTCATAATCGCCTTGTATATAAATACCGGCCATGTTAACGTAGTCAACCGGTTCGAAAAGACCGTTGATGGTACCTTCGGTATTAGGCCTTACAAATTGGGCATCGGCGCCGTACACAAAGTTAAGTTTGCTGATAGGGCTCCACGAATGTTGCAATTGCAATACGTGCAGCTTTGATTTGTCGACCAGCAACTGAACGGCATATGGATATGCACCTCTTGAAGAAGCAGAAAGTTGAGGTATAAGATATGTATTACCTGCATCGCTTGAGTTAATGAAATACTGAATAAACAATCTCTTCCACTTAAACTTAGCTTGGAGATACCAATACATCCATCCATTATTATCTCCACCGGCAACACCGGCACCTAAACCTGTTAACTCGATATTGTGAGAGCTGGATATACCGCCATTAATAGTAATGGTAATATCTTTTGTAGGATGGATATCGAAACGGGCATCGGCATTCCATTTACGGATGAAAAAGTCTTTTTTAAATACACGGGTATCTAACTTTGCAGAGTCGAGAACAGTTTGGCCCTGGTTGTTAACGTGAGAGTATTTTTGCAATGTATCCGGCGTAAAAGTATTTCCGTTGTGCACACTACCAAAAACCATGGTATCGCCGGTATAAGGTTCGCGCGAGTCGTAGTTTGGATAATCCTGGCCTTGAAAATATCCGCCCGAAATTTTGTAGCCGAATTTGCCATTCTTAGTCCTGCCTGAATGCCTGAATTCAGGATTGATAATATTTCCGCCAAGCAACTTACCGCCATTATCTTGTCGCTGGGTTGACATACCACCGATTGCGTTAGGCAGCAAGGTATTGCCCATAACGATAAAACCTGAAGTCATAGCAACGGTGGTTTCGAATTGGTCTTTCTGCTCAAGTGGGTCGCGGGTGGTTATTGCTACAACGCCACTTGAGGCGTTAGGGCCGTAAAGCGCTGAGGCCGGACCACGGATTACTTCAATTTTTTCATAATCGAGTGAACTGGTTGGAACCAACTGGTAAGCATTAACGCGCAATGATGGCACAGAGCCAATTCTATCATCAACTACGTTTAATACCGAGCCCGAAAAGATATCGTTAAACCCACGCACTACTACGTTGCTTGAAATTAAACCTGTGCGCATAATATCTACGCCAGCAGTTCCTTTTAATTCATCAACGGGTGTGGTTACTACGTTGGTTTCGAGCTTATCTCGGCCAATAACGGTTATAGAAGCGGGCGCATCTAACAATTTTTCTTTGCGTTTTGAAACCGAAACAACTACCTGGTTAAGCGAAATATCGCTGGAGGCCATGTTTACGCTTAATGAGATATTGCCGCTGGCAGTATTAATGGGATACTCTTTACTGTCGTAACCGACATAACTAACCACAACAGCTTTTGCATCTTTAGGTACCCGTAACGAAAAGCTACCATCGGCATCGGTAGAGGTGCCGAGGGTGGTTCCTTTAACAACAACAGTAGCACCGGGAAGCGGTTGTTTTTGGTCGTCGCGGATGATACCGGAAACGGTTACGCTATCCTGCGCAAAAATAAAGGCGCTAACGAAAATGAAAATGGCTGTGAGTAGAGTTTTTTGCTTCATACACGATTGTTTTGGGTTTGGCTGCGGGCGAAAGATAGGAAAATTTATAAACCTGTGAATTTTACGCTAAATGCAACACAAGTTTATGCTATACAATTAGCTCGCCATTGGCGTTGGTGGTAAGCACTTCGCTCATATAATCGAAAAAAGGCCTGACGGCTTTGTAGGTTTTGTTTACTTCTTTTAAAAAGCCGGGTGAGGTAACTTCGGTATCGGTAAAATTGCGGCGTAAAATAAATTGTTTGTAGCGCAATAGGTCAATAGCCGGGTGTTTTATATCGAAGCCGCGGGGTGCGGTGCTTACCTTATCGCCGGTTAATGTTCCAAAATTGGATTGAATGCCTTTTGATTTAAGCAGCTTATTCCAGCGGTCGTAGTTGTAATCTATATCTACCCTTATACGATTTAAATCAGCCGGATTAGGTGAAAAAAAGCCACAGCCAAGAAAACTACCACCAGGATTAATGTTCATGTAATAACCTCCACGCCTCAGCACCGTAGACCTTTGCAGGCTAAAAGCAAAACGCGATTTGTAAGGAGATTTATCTTTACTAAACCTAACATCGTTATAAATGCGATACAAGCTTCGTTTACCTGAAAGGTTTTCGATATCGTCGTGTTTGTTCATTTCAACAATAAGCTCATCAACAAATGAGCTCATGTTGCTTTGAGCGTTGAGATAGGTTTGCTTGTGTGCATTAAACCAATCGCGGTTATTGTTTTTTGCGAGGTCTTTTAAAAATTTAAGGGTAGATGGGTGGATGGTTGTTGGCATAGGTGCTAGTTATAAAAATAGCCGTAAATAAAATTTAGTAGGGCTTATCGCGCCTTAGCAATCAATCACTAACAAATCATTTGGCTAGAAATTCATCTATTGCGTTATTAACCAGTTTGGGTTCTTCGACACTTGAGGAGTGACCGGCACCGGGAATGATGACAAGTTTGGATTGAGGGATTTTACCGTGAATAAATTTTGCTTTATCGGGCACAGTGGCAACATCCTGGTCGCCGACAATAACCAGGGTGGGGCATTTTATGTTGGGTAGCTCCTCTTCTACTCCTTTGCGGGTGGTTACACCTACAACCGCGCGGGTAATGCTGCGTTTATTTTTCAGTAGCTCGTTAACCCAGTAGTTACGAAGAGTTTCTCGAGAGGCGTCGCCTAAAAATTTTTGCCCGAACATGATTTTCATTACGGCGCCTTTAACCGGCCACGTGCCTAACAGTTTAACAATGTTATTGAGCAGGTTGTACTTCGGAATATTTTCCTGCGGTTCGGGTTGTGCAGATGTTTCCATTAGTATCAAAGACTTCACCAATTCGGGATGCCTTGCAGCGAGGCGCATGGCTACAAAGCCACCCATTGAAAGGCCTGCAAAGTGACAAGGAGCTACACCGAGCGCATTTATTAACGCTACTGCATCGCCGGTAAGTGTATCCATATCATAACCGGTGTAGGTTACTTCGCTTTGCCCTTGTCCACGGTGGTCGTATGTAACAACGCGATAGCAGGATTTTAAATGCTCTACCTGCGCGGCAAACATTTTACCGCTCCATAACAAACCATGCGAAAACACAATTGTTTCTTTACCGGTGCCACCGGTATCTTCATAATATAAGTCGAAGCCATTAATATTAATGTGGGGCATAGTTATAATGTTTGACAATGAATTTAGTATAATTCGGGATACAACAAATGGGTGTTTATTTTTGTTGAACACCCTGTGCAGTATATGGCATCGTCTTATTTTAGATGGTGGATGCTTACATGCATCGTGATGCAATATTCATTTACTTCATCGTTAAAACAGTAAGTAAAACATGAAACTATGAGAAAGCCGGGCTTGATATTTATCCTTTTGGCATTTGTGACGATAATGATGTTTCAATCGTGCGGGAAAGAAGGTGGTAACCGAACTAACATAAGCCAAACGGGCGGTACCAGCAGCCACAAAATGGGCCAAAATTGTATGAACTGCCATAACCCCAATGGCGAGGGGGCTGGTTGGTTTAATGCAGCGGGTACGGTTTATACTGCCGATAGCTCATCTACCTATGCCAACGTAGTGGTTCATTTATATACCGCGCCCGATAGCGTAGGTAACCAGGTATTGGTGGCCACCATTAACGGTGATGCCAAGGGCAATTTTTACACCACCGAATCTATCAACTTTGGTAGCGGGCTTTACCCTGTTGTAGTTGGCGCGCATGGCACAAGATACATGGCCGCTACTATAACCCAGGGAGCTTGTAACAGTTGCCATGGAGTAACTACCGGTAAGTTATATACCCTCTAATATCATTTCCATTTGGGGAATAAGGCTAGTCCGGCTATTGGCAATTGGTTTAAGATAGTATGCGGAAATCAGATTTCCCTTCAAATTCCGTATTATTATCAAACAAAACAACCTCCCCGGGCCATGAACAAATATGTCATCATCCTATTTCTATTAATTGCCTGCCAGGCGATGGTAGGGCAAGCGCTAACCGGTTACGTTGATATGCATTGCCATCCGCGTGGTGATTTGGCTTATGGCACACAGTTGTTTTATGGAGCGCCTTATGGAGATATCTCAGTGGCCATGGGTAGTTGTAAAAACGACCACCGTAAAAACATTTTGCGCGCCCAACTGGCCAAGCAAACCGAAACGCTGAACGATAAAAACTGCAAAGACAATAAAGAGGGTTACCCCAATTTTGTAACATGGCCAAGTTGGTGCAGCACCTTACACCAACAAATGTGGGTTGATTGGATTGAGCGCGCGCATAAAGAAGGCGGCCTTAATATTATGGTAGCGCTTGCAGTGAGCAACCATTGCATAGGCTCGGCGGCTAAATGCACGGGGCCTCTGGATGACGAGCAGGTAATGCTAAACCTGATACAGGGGATTAAAGACCTGGTGGCAAGTTCTACTTTTATGGAGATAGCTTTAACGCCAAAGGATGTAAGGCGCATTGTATTGAGCGGAAAGCTGGCGGTGATATTGGGTAGTGAAATGGATAACATCGGTAACTTCTACTCTCCTGCCGATCATTACAAAGCTGATTTTGACCCAACACCAAGCAATGAAAAAATACAGGCAGAGATTGACAAACTGTGGGACCTTGGGTTAAGGTATATTTTCCCGGTGCATTTAATGAATAATGCTTTTGGCGGAACATCATTTATTATGAGTACGCTGAACGTTGCGAATAAATTTACCACCGGTGTTGAGTTTGTACCCGAGCAAGTAAATACGAAGGAAAGTGGTATTGGTTTCCATTTAGAAAACCCCGGTATGGGTTTAAATGCAGTGGCTAAATTGTTTATGCCGCTTTTGTTGCCTAAAACTATTAACCCCGGCAAAAAAGGTAATTATACTTATTGGGACACCCTGCCCGGTTTTGGCCACCGCAACAGTTTAGGTATAAGCGGGCGGGGAAGGTTTGCCGTTAAATACATGATGAAAAAAGGCTTTATTATTGACATTGACCACATGAGCGATAAGATGGCCAACGAGGTTTTAGATATGGCCGTTGCCAACGATTACCCGGTTACCAGTGGCCATGATGGCCCACGTGGCGATGCGGGTACCGAAGGTGGCCGCACACTAAAACAATATGCGCAGCTGAAACAAATTGGCGGCATGGTGGGCACCGGCCACGGTGCTAACGCCAGCGACTTTGTAAAGACATACCACCAGGTGGCGCAGATTATGGGTTATAGCCATGTTGCCATGGGTACTGATGTGGGTGGTTTTTCTGCGCTACCGCAACACGACACCAGCATACACTTAGTGTACGATAATACTTTTACCCGCTGCAAAACAGGCAACCGAAGCTGGGATATTAATACCGATGGCGTTGCCCATTACGGCTTATGGCCCGATTACATACGCAGCTGGACCCTGGCCCGTATGACCGCACAGGAGATGAAAACCTTTATGAGCTCGGCTGAGCAATTTACTGAGATGTGGGAGAAGTGTGAGGGGAGAAAGAGTGCGGTTAAGTGAGCGCTTCATTAATTGCTTCATAAATTTCAAAACTTAAGCGCTAACTCTAACTCGTTGTTCATGGCGATTGAAATCAAATAGGTGCTGGCGCCGTTTTTGTTGTAGCGAATGCTTCTTGTTTTGCAATTGATGGCCGGCCCTAGCACGATACCCGCTATGCACAAAGCTGAAAGGGATGATACCAGGGCTATCTCTCTTTTACGAAATACATTATTGGGAATAGAATTTGGAAACCTGTCGGTACCGGTAAATGTGATGTGTGGCAGGTTGCCAATACCGGTTACCACCAAATGCCCCAAGTTTAAAACCCGGCCCATGTTATAATTAAGTAAAACCAAATCGGAGCTTTGGCTTGGTTTGTTTGGCAAATAGAGCGCCGAATGGTTGTAGCCCACATTATCGCTATGTTGGTTATTCAAGTTGACATGGCTGATGGGTTTCTGCATTACAAATTTTTGATCCGCCATTTTTGGCCCCTTTAATTCAACAGGGCGAACGGGATCACCGGCATTTGCGTTTAGCCAGAGACTACCGAGAAAAAAAATAAGAATGAGTAGCTTAAGCGCATTCACCTGGTGGATTTGATACTTGTTACTGAATATTTGCACTGCAAAGATGAGCAGGGCAGCGCCGAGATGCGTTACATAACTTTAGGAAAGAGTTGCAGGATTTACGGGTGGAGATAAGCCTAAGAGAATACAAAACAGCAAATCACAAAAAATCGCTTCATTGCGAGGAGGTCCTACGACGAAGCAATCCCGGAATCTGATAGTCGACCTTTTCACCAACAAATTTCTTAGTTCTTGACCGCTTAGCGCTTCTCCAAGCCCCTGGCTCCTCCGCCTCTTCTAAGCAACCCCATCAATTCAAATGACATTCTCATCGCCTTTGCATCGCCACCCATCGCAAGCTCACACAACTTCGCCATTATTTTCGACGACATACATTTCAGTTGCGCCAACTCTTCCAACAGCAACTCCTCCTGTCCAAATTCCTCCAAATGTTTGTAAACCGTGGTTTTGCCCAACCCGGTTTCTTCCATTATTTCGGCCTTGGTGGGCCATCTTTCCCATTTGTAAACAAGCTTGGCCATAGCTTTGGTAATTAATACATGGTTTGCCTCCCAGGTTTGGTTTCTTTTAACCGGCCCATCGTTACCGTTTTCCGATTGGTTTGTCTCTGTTTCCATCATAAAATTGGTTTTTAATTCGGTGTACTTTTGTGTACTTTTTTACAAGTAATAATTCACAAATCATTAATAATCAACCCTGTCTCTAAGGGTAAAACGCATAGCGCTTATTTATTAATTATTTAGGTTGTAAACTCTCCTCGTCACTTAATGCTTTTACACAGCAAATGTAAAACGTAATATAATACTAATTAGTAGTTTTTATCCGCACCCTGCGGATAAAATACAAAAACGAGCGTCATTGCGAGAGAGGTTTCCGAGCGAAGCAATCCCGGAATATGATAGAGTTGTTGTTGCCGTACGACCTGTGACAAGCGATTCCGGGATTGCTTCATGCCCAAAGCGGCATTCGCAATGACGAACTATCAATCATTGCACCGGTTCCGGTGATATCGGCCCTAAAAATGTATTGCATTTTAAATATCCCTGTTCACATCAAAATTCTCCAAATAATCGGCCACGCGGCGAACGAAGGAGCCGCCGAGGGCGCCGTCGACGATGCGGTGGTCGTAGGAGTGTGAAAGGAACATCATGTGGCGGATGCCTATGGTATCGCCCTGGGGCGTTTCAATAACAACCGGTTTCTTTTTAATAACACCGGTTGCCAGTATAGCCACTTGCGGTTGAAGAATAACCGGTGTGCCCATCACGTTGCCAAAGGTACCTACGTTAGATACGGTGTATGTTCCACCTTCAATTTCATCGGGCTTTAATTTGTTTTCGCGGGCGCGGGTGGCCAGTTCGTTTACCTTTTTGGCAAGGCCAACCAGGTTAAGCATATCGGCGTTTTTAATAACCGGTACTATTAAGTTACCACTTGGCAGGGCAGCGGCCATACCTATGTTAATGTCCTTCTTTAAAATGATGTTGGTGCCGTCGATAGATGAATTCACCAAAGGGAAATCACGCAGGGCGCGGCTAACGGCTTCGATAAAGATGGGGGTAAAGGTGATGTTCTCTTTATACAGGTCGTTGAACTTCTTTTTAATCTTGTTGCGCCATAAAACGATGTTGGTTACATCGGCCTCAACAAACGAAGTAACGTGAGCCGAAGTGTGCTTGCTCTTTACCATGTTATCGGCAATTAAGCGGCGCATGCGGTCCATTTCAATTATCTCAACATTGCCCGAATATGATTTTGCGGCAACCACGTTGGTGGTTTCAACTTTAGGCTGCTCAACCACCTGCACTTGCTGCACGGCAGGCTCTTGCTGCGGTTGTTGTGCACCCCGGTTTTGCACGTGGGCCAGTATATCTTTTTTGGTTACGCGGCCATCGGCACCGGTTCCGGTTAGCGTTTCAAGTTCGGCCATCGAAATGCCTTCCTGCCGTGCAATGTTTAACACCAGCGGCGAATAGAACCTATCGGCATTGTTATTTGAAGGGGTTACAACAGCAGTTTTTACTTCGGCCTTGGGTGGAGTGGGTATGCTTTCGGTTTTGGTTATAACCGGCGTTTTAGGGGTTGATGCTGCGGCTGTGCTAACTGAGGTTTCGAGCACGGCTACCGCTTTACCTACGGCAATTACATCGCCTTCTTTATAAAGCAGCTTTTGAATAACCCCGGCAACAGGTGAAGGCACTTCCGAATCAACCTTATCTGTCGCTATTTCAAGCACGGCTTCGTCCAGTTTAACATGGTCGCCTTCTTTTTTTAACCACTTTAAAATTGTTGCTTCGGTAATACTTTCGCCCATTTTGGGCATTATCAATTCAAATTGAGCCATTTGCTATCCTGTTTATCGGGGGTAAATTTAAAGGGATTGGGGAGAATTTAGAATTATGGCGCCTAAATGAATGTTAGCAACCAAAATGATAGTTTTTGGTTGTTGATTTGTGATACTACTTTTACGTTGCCCCTTAAGCACTTAAATGATTGATAAACTTGTAAGGTTCATCTTTTTCGGTAACTATTTTATAGGGGTGCTTGCTATTGCTTTATCGGTAGAAACGGCCATTCAGTTGCGTATTCCGTTCAATTCGATAGTTTATTACGCCCTGCTTTTTTGCGGCACCATTATGTATTATACCTACGCTTATACCGGGCCTTTGCTGGCTACCTCAACGCTTAACCCGCGTGGGGCATGGTATCAGCAGCACCATACGTTAGAAAAGGTAAGCCAGTGGGTTTTGCTTGTAATATGTGTAGTGCTGGGCTCAATACTGGCTTTCAAAACGCTGCCCCAATTACTGCATTTGCCGTTTGTTTACTGGCTGGTTGTGGCGGCAATTGGGGCCTCGGGGGTTTTGTATTATGGATTACTGCCAAGGTCGCTCATAAATCTGAATTTAAGGAACACGGGATGGTTGAAGGCTTTTGTTATTGGGTTTGAGTGGGCGGCCTGCGTAAGCCTTTTGCCCTTAGTAGTTTTGCGGCTTGAGCAAGGCACATTTTTAGCCGACCCGGTAGTGGTTATTTGGCTGTTTATTAAAAACTGGATGTTTTGCACCGTTAACGCCATTATGTTTGATATGAAGGATTACGAGGATGACTCGAACCAACAGCTAAAAACCTTTGTGGTAAGGTTTGGATTACGTAAGACTATATTGTTTGTGTTAACGCCGCTGTGTTTGGTGGGTATATTTTTCACCGTTGTTTTTGGGCTTTACAGGCATTTTACCGCTTTGCCACTTGCGTTTAATGTGCTGCCGTTTTTGTTGCTGTTGATTGTAACTTACTCTATGCAACAGCGAAAGAACATCTTGTTTTACCTGGTTGTGATTGACGGGCTTGTTTTTATTAAAGCCCTGTGTGGTATTGCAGGTATGATATTTGTATCATGAGTTATTTGCCACAAAGGCACTAAGAGCACAAAGAAGTAATTTCGAATATTGAATATCGAATAACGAATGTTGAATTTTTTAATTCATAACTCATAATTCACAAATCATAAATCATAACTCAAAGTGCCTGCCAACTACGATACCATAGCACCGGTTTACGACTTTATAAGCCGAATGGTTTTTGGCAACGCCATAGTAAATGCGCAGGTAAGTTTATTGAAATGCTTACCGGTTGGAGATTACCGGTTATTGATTGTAGGTGGGGGAACCGGTTGGATATTAGAAGATCTGGCCAAACAAAGGCCGAATGGCGTAACGGTAGATTTTGTTGAGGCCTCGAATGAAATGATACAACTTGCGAGGAAGAGAAACTGCGGAGGGAACAGCGTTAATTTTATTCACTGCCCGATCGAAAATTTTAAGACGCCGTTTTCATACCAGGCTATACTAACTCCTTTTGTGCTTGATAATTTCGAAGAAGAAAAAGCGAAGCAGGTTTTTAATCAATTAGATAAATTACTGGCAAAGGACGGAGTATGGCTGTACGCCGATTTTGTGTATGATAAAACCAATAGCCCGATGTGGCAAAAGGGGCTGCTTAAATTGATGTATTTCTTTTTTAGGCTTACTACCAAAATTGAGGCCAATAGATTAGTAAATATTGATACTTATTTTGAAAAAGGATATAGCAAGAAAATGGAGGCGAGATTCTATTTCGATTTCATTAAAGCTATTGCTTACCGGAAACTATAGTTTCTATTTGCTCAATATCTTTATTTCAACCCGGCGGTTTTGGGTTTTGTCCGATTCGGTAATCTCCCGCACCTTGGGGTATTTACCACCTAAACCAACAAAGGTCATTCGCTCGGGTTCAACGCCGTTATCAACCAGGTAGAGGTATATTTCTTTGGCGCGCTGTAATGATAAATCTTCGGTGTAGGTGTCCTGGTCCATGGCATCAGCCTGGTAATCGGGCAGGCAACAAACATGGCCACGTATTTGAATCCTTAGCGTTTTATTAGCCAGCATGGTATTAAGCAAAACAGCCAGGTTGGGCTTCGATTCGTGCATGATGATGTGCCGGTTGGGATAGAAGTTGATGTTCTTCAACTCCAGCAAATCATTTACCTGTAATTTGCTTATGTCGAGGGTTGGGCCTTTAACCGAGTCTAAAAGGGGTGCCGGTGCTTTGGCAGATAGCTCAATGGGTTTAGTATTCCTTTCAGGCGAAATTGCCAGTGTGAAGATGATTTCGACCCGGCGGTTATTGTAACGTTTTAATGAATCAAGATTATTGTTCAACGGCTTGCGTTTACCAAAGCTAATAACGCTGGTAACAAGGCTATCGTTAATACCATGCGCAGTAAAATATGACTTTATGACCTGACCTCTTTTTTGCGATAGTGCATCGTTATATTCATTACTTCCTATCGAATCGCAATGCCCGACAATGCTTATTTGCCCAACCCTTAAAGTTTCATGTTTCATCAAATACAAAAGGCTATCGAGGTGCCTTTTTGCTTCGGCGTTTATTTGGTACGAGTTATAATCGAAATGCACCACAAACACAGGGCTCAAAACCTGTTGCACCAACTGATTACCCTGCCCCGAAGCGCGGCAGAACATCAATAGCAATATGGCAACTACTAACTTATGCATTGTAAGATTAACGATACAAGGTAAGGCTTATTGTTAACTACAACGAAGCGCCCGGCTATTCGAAGAAAATCATCTTTAAAGCAGTAATTACCATAACGCCGGCAAATACCTTCTTAACCACAGCATCCGGCAAACCAATAGCCAATTTTGAACCTAACCAACCGCCTAATATAAAAGCAACTGCTATTATAAGTGCATACTTCATGTTTACATAACCGGCTTTATAATAATTCATGGCAGCCAATATGCCTATGGGTGGTAACATAACGGCAACGCTGGTGCCCTGGGCTTCTTTGGCGCTTAAACTCAATACCATCATCAGCGCAGGTATAATAATTAATCCACCACCAAGGCCAACCATGCCGCCTAAAACGCCGGCTGCAAGGCCAATAAGAATTAGAACCATGAGTGTGTATGTATCCATGAGTATTATTTTAGAGCTAAGTTGACCAAAATTAGCATACCACTCACCCGATTTATTAGCGTAGCTAAAATTAAGTTTCTATTGGATTACGAAAGAACCAGAGGCAATGTATTCCCCATTGCCACCGTATATACGGTACAAGTAAGTTCCGTTGGCTTCACCAATTAAATCAATTTCGTTTTTGCCGTTATTAAGATTTGATTGATGTATCCGTTGCCCAAGCAAATTATAGATTTGAATCGTCTGCATACCCTGCAAATTCTCTATGGAAAAATTAACCCGCCCATTAGTGGGGTTAGGGAAAACATGAATTTTGTTGTTTAACGAATTATCCTCGACACTGCTTGTATTACATGAATACTGAGCAATATTAAGCGCTCCGATTCCACCGGCCTGTCCGAAGGCGCCTGCCACATAAAGGTTTGCATTAAATGTATCTATTGAAGTAATCCCACCAGAAGTTCCACCAGAAAAACTTGACCATGTTACCCCATTCCAGGCTGCAATATTTGTTACTGTTTGAGTGCCGGCGGTTGTAAAGCTTCCTGCAACAATAATTTCCCCATTTAAAGCAAGTAAGGTGTTAACAGAGAGATATGCGCCACCACTTATGCCACCATCTACATCTTCCCAAAGTGTTCCAGTCCATTTCGAAATGTTACTTATTGTTGTGCCACTTGCAGTTGATAAATTGGAGCCGGCAACATATAAATCCCCTTGGTAGGCTGCAATGGCGTAAACGACCGATGCACTATCTGCAGAAGTTCCAATCCCATTCTGTAGCGCCGACCAAGCTGTGCCATTCCATGACGCTATATTTGTTGCTGTAATAGAACCAGCGCTATCGAACTGCCCACCGGCAAAAAGTTTACCACTAAACGGGGTTAAGCATTCAACATAACTATATAGTGAATGAAGCCCCCCGCCTACATCTGACCACAAAGTATCATTCCACATAGCAATATTATGAACCGGTATTCCGCCTGCGGTGTCAAAATATCCAGCAACATAAAGTAAGCCATTATAAGTTGCCATCGAAATGACTGAAGAATAATTACCTCCAACCCCAGCAGCAACGGCTGACCATGATGTTCCATTCCATTTGGCAATATTCTTTGCCGCTATTCCCCCGACTGTATCAAAAACACCTCCAATATATAGTTCGTTATGATATACCGCCAATGAATTTACGCTATTGGGTGGATATGCTCCCTTAATACCAGCGCCCAGCGGTGCCCATGAGTTTCCATTCCACATAGCTATATCAGATGCTGTTTGTCCATTTGCAATATCAAAAACCCCGGCAACAATCAGGTTGTCATTATACGTGGACATGGCCAATACAGCATCAAAATTGGGGTTGGCACCTATCCCCGCATCTAACGCAGACCAACAACCTTGAGCATTAAGGCTACGGGTGAGTAACGTTTGCAAAAAAATGAGCCCGTAAATGACAGCAATAATGTAAACCCGCTTCATAACACTACTCAGTTTTACACTAAAATATAGATCTTATTTTATATTGTCGGCACTTTATTTATACGGAGCTTGAATTGTTAATAGCTTAAGGATAAAGCTACTCAATCGTAGCTTTAAACATCTCTTCCTTGCTCTTCGGTTTACGGTCAACCTGCCACTTAAAATCTTTAAGTTGAAACTGGTCCTTAGCCATCATTTTTATAGGCGTAAAAACCGCCTCCGGCTTTTTAAGAAATACTATCTTAACAATCTTCTTGTCCTTAAAATAGATAGCAATATTGGTTGATACCGCCTTGTTGCTGCCTATGTATTTGTTCTTATCATCCTTACCAAAATAAAGACTTTCACCATTGCCTTTTACGTCCAGCTTATTCAGTTCATTATTCACAAAATACCCAAAGATATTGGTGCCTTTTATCTGATCGTAATACTTAGCACCTGATGGAGAAATAATGAAGCCCGATTTGTAGATAGAGAAGTTATCGGCCTTTTGGTTTTTGGTATGCAGGTAAACTGTATCGCCGCTCATTTGCACATCGTTGGTCCATATAACAGGCTTGTAATACATTCTAAAAGTCGAGTCTTCGAAAGTATAAAACAACGAATCGCAAACGCCCTGCATATCCTTCATAAACATGCGCACCTTATGGTAGGCAAAGAAATTCCGTACCGTATCCTTTTCCGATTTAGTCATGCTCTTCAAAGTGTCCGCCGCAAGCAAAAGCGAGTCCTTATCCATTTTGTAAATGAGCAGTGGCCGCTCCGTAGCCATTATATACTGGCGCTGGTCAATGTATTCTCCATAGTGTCCGTGTATTTCAACCGCCATACTTGAGTCTACCCATTTAAAACGCCCTATTGCCTTGCCAAAGCCCCGAAAGCGCTCATAATAAAGGCTATCTGCCCAAATACGTTGCGGCGGATTAACAACTACCGTGTTTTTACCGAACGAAGAGACATCCTTCTTACTATCGTACCAGCCGTTGTTACAGTATATCGTACTGTTTTTGTTGAATATTACCGTATTGCCGAAAAAGGTTGAAAGCTTGGTATCAACGTTATATTTCAGGGTATCTGAATTAAGCCTGTAATTGGGATCGTTAATCTTCACATCCCCCTGAAAATAGGCATCGTGTAAAGTGTTATAATAATGCGCCCGCTGGCTGGTAATAACCGTTGAGTCTTTAAGTATTCTTCCCCCACTCAAATAGTACGATACTTTGCCTTTAGTATCATAAAACAACTCGTCCGTATACAGCACCATTTTCGAGTCGGTAAGTTTGGCGTTGCCTTTCAACAAGGCAAGTTTCTTTTCACTATCGTAATTAAGAAAGTTAGAGTAAGCGTTAACCGTATCCTGGTGTATATGCACCCGGCCCCACGCATCCACCGAATTGTTGGCTTTGTCAATATTGGCACTATCGCACCACATTAAAACCTGGTCCTGTTTTAATTCAACGTTACCAATTAGCTTGGTAAATTTTTTACCGTTTATCTCATCAAACTTAAGCTCGTCCGAATGTAATATCTGTACTTCCTTTTTACCGCTGTTACCTGTCGTATCGGTAGGCGGTGGTGTTTGGGCAAAACCAATATATCCCAATAGCAGAAATATCACAGACAGGCCCCAATGGGCTATGGTTTCCTCTTTAGGGCACGGAAGGAGTCGGCGATTTAAGTTTGCCTTTATCACAATAACAAAAATGCTAAAAGCAATCAGTAAACAAAGATTAAAGTAGAGGATATTGTAAACGTTTGATGTTTAACGGCAAAAAGCGGTTTTATTTTCCCGATTCGTTATCACGCACAATTCTGCGTTGCTCAGCTTTTTTGCTGCCCAGTACATTGATGTCTATATAGCGGTATGGACGTGCTTTAACGTCTTTCAGCAAAACGTTCAGGTTAGCAACCGCTGAGTCAACTTTGCCATAAAGCTCATCGCCTTTCAGCAATTTACCCATGGTGCCTTTGCCTTCATTCAAGTCGGTAACTACGGCGTTAAGTTGGGTTATAGTGTTATTCAGGTTTTGAACAGTTTGCTTGATGTTGGCCTGCTGCAACGAATCGGTAAAGTTGTTGGCGTTTGCCAGTATTTTGGTGATAGAGGCATTGTAACCTTCAAAATTGGCAGTTATAGTCTTAATATTCTCAATGGTTAATTGCAGGTTTTGCTGGTTTTGGTCGAGAATGCCATTAACCTTATTAAAGGTGGTGAAAATGCTGCGCTTATCATTAGCATCGAACATAATTTTGATGCCCCCGATTGCTGAGTCAAGTTTAGGCAACATCGTTTTAACATCCAACATAATGGGGTCAATCTGCGAGCCTAGTTGCTCGGTAATGTCCTTTTTGAAAAGGGTACTGATAGTATCTCCATCATTCATATACTCTGCCGAATGGCCAAAAACCAACCTTACTTTTTTGCTACCCAAAAAATCGGTTGAAACCAAAAGCGCGCAGGTGCTATCGCTTTTAGGCACTTTTACGTTCTTGTCTAAATCAAGTTCAACAACAATTTTACCATTATCGGGGTTGCGCTCCATAGTACCAACCCGCCCAATGGGAAATCCGTTAATTTCAACGATGTTAGACTTGTATAGCCCATCCACTCTGTCGTAAACAGCAAAGTAAACGTTCTTCCTAACGAAAAGATTAGTGCCCTTCAGAAAGTAAAATCCTAAAATGAAAATGGCAATTGTGATGGTAGTAAAAATTCCAACCTTGGCCTGGTTCGTCACTCAATTAAAGTTTTGCCAAAAATATACTTTTGAACTATAAATCAAAATAAAAGCACAAGCTTATTGATTTTCCATGGCCTTAAGCTTCTCTGGCCCAAACCGCACACCATTCTTAAAGCCTACAATAAAAGCGTCTTTATAGCCCACAGAATTAGCAATGGCCAACTTGCTTTTTGCTTCAGCAAGCGTTTTAGAATTGCCCGAATAATAGCGAATCAAACCATTGGTAGCTATCGTTTCGTCAGTAATTTCTCCCAAAGCCTTAGTTACCTTAGTTACTTCAGTAGGTTTCATAGGCCCTTTCAAAGCAATCAACTGAATTTTATAAGTCATTACATTCGACTCCGCGTTGCTGCTGGCGGTTTTAACCGCAGGATGAGTAGTTTCCTCATTAGCCGCCGGTTTCTTCTCGGGCTTCCTTGAGGCAACAGGTTTTTCCTCCGTTTTTACCGGGGCCGGGGTCTTTTCAGGTTTCGGTTCGGTTTTAACCGGCTTGGTTTCGGTAACTACAGGTTTACTTTCCGGTTTAGCCGGTTTGGTTTCTGTAACTAACGGCTTGTTCTCGGTAACAACCGGTTTGCTTACCGGCTTTTCGGTTTCAATAGTGGCGCCGCCCGAGTTACCAGCCGTTATCTTCTTGGCCTCAACCACTGGTTGTTTCGTCTCTACCGGCTTAGATTCAGCAACGTGCTTTTGGGTCGGCGTATCAATTACTGCCGGTTTAGGTGCCGGGTTTACTTCTGCCTTCGGTGCCAGGTTTTCCACAACCGCCTCATGCTTCTCGGGTTTAACTTCGGTAGTAGTTGTTTTTACCGGTGGATTGGTTACAACAGTTTCAGGCGCTGGTTTATTCTCCTTCTTCACAGGTGCAGGCTCAACAGGCTTCTCCGCCTCCGGCGAGATGCCGCCGCCGCTTGCATTATCAAGCGGTTTCCTGATTTTTCGCCCGCTTAATAATGTGGCGGTAATATTATCCGGTTCCGGCTCGCTTACCACCGGTGTTGGCGCAACCGCTGGTTTTTCATTGCCGATTGGCTTAACTTCCTTAACTACAGGTTTAACGGGATTTGTTGTTACAACCGAGGCTTCCTTATGGGTAACAACAGCAGTATCGGCACTTTGCGCTTTACGCTTGGCTTCCTCGTAAGCAAATTGCTCGCCTTCGCTATTCTCCATTTCAAACTTATAGTCCTTAAAGGCCTTAAAAAGTGAACTGGCAATTTGGTCCTGGCCTTTATCCGAAGCTAAAAACTTCTCTTCAGTTGGATTAGAGATGAATCCGATTTCTGAAAGCAAACTTGGCATGGCTGTTTTGTAAATAACATAAAAGCCAGCCTGCTTTACACCTAAACTTTTCCGCTTTGCGGTGCCTTCATACTGGCCTTCAATTTTCGAAGCAATGTCGATGCTTTGGTCTAAAAAGGCATTTTGCTTCATACTCATGATGATGTGCCCTTCAGGGGTATTAGGGTCAAACTCGTAGTTCTTATCACGGTCGTCTTCCAATAAAATAACCGAGTTTTCGCGTTTGGCTACCTCAAGGTTGGCTTCTGTGCGGTGCAATCCTAAAACATAAGTGCTGGTGCCATAAACAGTAGGGCTATTGTTCGAGTTACAATGTATGGCAATAAAAAGGTCGGCCTTGCTTTTGTTGGCTAGCTCAGCGCGCTCATGCAATTCAATAAAAACATCGGTTTTGCGGGTGTAAATAACCGTAACGTCAGGAAAATTCTTCTGTATATAATCGCCCAGTTTAAGCGCAACGGCCAATGAAACATCCTTCTCATTGGTTTTACCGGGGCCCGTAGCACCCGGGTCTTTACCACCGTGGCCGGCATCAATAACTACTGTTTTAATGGCAAAATTCCCTCCGGCGTATGCCGAAACGGACACAATGATGAACAGAAGGAACAATAAGCGTTTAAAACTCACGTTCTGGATTTTTTATTTTTGACGCAGATTAACTCAGATTTCACAACTAAAAGCATTGTCTTATTTAGTTTTAACTTCTTTTGCTTGAATTTTCCGAACCTGACATACTTGCAAACTTTATTTCGAAAACCTCCGCTTACGCTGTATTTAACACTGTTATGCGTAACTATGGTTAGCTTTTCAAAATCGGGCCCCCGGTTCGGCATCAATCCTTATGAAAGCAATAATAAAGTTTTTTCAGATAGCCTGAAAGAAAAGGCCGCCCTTACCGGTCCCGACTCAATAATAGTTTTACACAAGGATTCGGCCTTGAAGACTAATGTAGATTCCATCCGGACAAAAGATTCCACCCGGGTGTTTATTACCGATACTATTCACAAAAAAGATACGGTGGCATTAGCCGAAGAAGGTGAAATCAAAGATATTATCAATTACAAGGCTACCGATTCTATAGTGTACGATATGGAGACCAAACGCATGCTGCTTTACAATACAGCCGACGTTAAATACCAGAAAATAAAGCTTAATGCCAATCTTGTTGATTTCGATTGGACAACTTTTACCCTTGGCGCACGAGGCAGTGGTGATAGTGTCGGCCGGCCGGCTGGTAATCCCGTTTTTTCGGAAGATGGTAAGGAATTTAAGGCCGATTCGATGAAGTATAACTTCAAAACCAAGAAAGGCCTGGTTTACCATGTGGTTACCAAAGAAGGCGAAGCCTATATACACAGCGAGGCCGTAAAGAAAAACGATGATGAAAGCTGGTATGGAAAATACTCCGCCTATACTACCTGCGACCTCGACCATCCTCACTTTTACTTTAAGGCCAAAAAGGTGAAAATTATACCTGAAAAGGTCATGGTAAGTGGACCCGCCAATCTGTGGATTGGCGATATACCCACACCCCTTTATGTGCCATTCGGAATCTTCCCGGTAAAACAGGGCCAGCGTTCAGGCATTGTTTTACCCGAATATGGCCAGGATGCTATACTGGGCTTCTTTCTGCGCAACGGGGGCTATTATTGGTCTATAAACGACTATCTAAATGCCAAGGTTACCGGACAGGTTTCAACCAACGGAACTTTCGGTTTCACAGCAGCATCGCAATATGCGCTGCGTTACAAGTTTACCGGCTCATTTAGTTTTTCGTTTTTGCGCACCAGACCTTACGACCCCGATTTGCCTGGCCAGAAACCAACTAACTCATACAGCTTTTCTTGGAGTCACGCTCAAGACCCCCGCTCATTACCCAACTCCACCTTTGGTGCCAGTGTGCAAATGCAATCGGCCGATTACTACCAACAAAGCCGGGTTACTGATGCCCGTTTGCTAAACACCTCTTTTAACTCATCAATCAGTTTCTCCCACAGTTTCGTGGGCTCACCTTTTAGCTTAAGCATTACCGCCCGCCACGACCAAAACTTACTCAACCGCACAATCGATTTTACAGTTCCAACCATGCGCTTATCTATGTCGCACATTACTCCTTTTAAGAGTAAAATACAGAGCGAAAAACCAAAGTGGTACGAAAACATTGGTATTGCTTATTCATTCGAAATTCAAAACCGTTTAAGTACCTACGACTCTATTCTTTTCCAGCAGCAATCGCTTAAAAAAATAACCTTCGGCGTTGACCAGAATTTCAGTATCGACGCACCGTTCAAGATATTCAAATACTTTACCTTAACCCCGCAGTTTCAATACCAGGAGCGCACCTATTTTAAAGGGACAAATCAAAGCTGGGACCCCGATACGGTATACTCTATTGACCCTTACAGCCGCCGGATGGACACAGTTAACGGCCGCATAAAATCAGATACTGTATGGCGCATCAATTCGGCCCACGACTTTAGCGCATCGCTTACTTTAGGCACTAAGGTTACCGGTATATTTAAGTTTAAGGGCAAATATCTTAAAGCCATTAAGCACGTATTTACACCTAGCATTTCCGCCAACTATCACCCCGATTTCGGAACCGACTTTTGGGGTTATTACCACAACATTCAAAGCAGTGCCACCGGTACCATTTCAAGGTACTCGGTTTTTGACCCGGGCGCCATTTACGGCATCCCAACGCCCGGTAAACAAGGGGCCATACTATGGAATTTAGGGAACAACTTTGAAATGAAAACGTATTCGAAAACCGACTCCGTTAATCATGAAAAGAAGCTGGGCTTACTCGACCAGGTAAACCTATCGGGTGGATACAACTTTGCAGCCGACTCGTTGCGCCTGTTACCCTTCAATTTATCAGTAGTATCAGCAAGAATGTTTAACCTGATGAGCGTCAATTTTAATGCCGTGTTCGACCCCTACTCAACCGATTCATTTAACCAGGATATCAATACTTACTACTGGAAAACACACCACAAACTGGTACGCTTTGCAACTGCTAATGCCGGCCTTACTTTTTCTGTGCACTCCAAACCTAAACCAAGTTTGCCGCCATCCGAAGCTCCTCCCAAATACATTGGCGATTACGTTTCGTACTCACCCGACCAAATCTATAATTTCGATATACCCTGGAATTTTAGTGCCGGCTATAACTTTAACGTTACCCATGGCACTTACTTAAAGCCCGATACTATAATCACAGTTCAGTCGCTCAACGTTAAACTTGATTTTAACCTAACGCCACATTGGAAAGTGGCCGTTAGCACCGGTTTCGATATTATACACCGCCAGGTAACGCTTACCAATGTTACCGTTATACGCGACCTGCATTGCTGGGAACTTACCTTTAACTGGACACCGGCGTTGCCAACATTTAACGGGCAACAGTTCAGCATTATACTTCAACCTAAATCAACCACGCTTAAAGATTTGAAAGTGCAGAAGAAGAACTCACTTCAACCACTGTGATGTGTTAACGTTCGAAAGTGTTAATGTGTTCACGTAAAAACATCTTATCACCATCCACATTCGCTAAACTTTAACACCTTCGCACCTTAACACATTAACACATTATGAAAGCCACCGTAATTACCATTGGAGATGAAATATTAATAGGTCAGATAATTGATACCAATAGCGCATGGATTGGCCAACAATTCAGCACGCTGGGCGTTAAAATACACGAAATCATTTCGTGCGGAGATGATGCAGTCCAAATAGTTGATGCTATTGACCGGGCTAAAGCAAGTTCTCAAATTGTTTTAATGACCGGTGGTTTGGGCCCTACCAAAGATGACATTACCAAGAAAATTCTGGTTGATTATTTTAATACCGAACTGGTATTAAACGAAGAAGTTTGGGAGAAGATGAAGGCGATATTTGAGAAACGTGGCTTACAAGTGCTTGAGATAAACCGCTCGCAGGCCATGATACCTAAGGACTGCATTATGTTGCCAAACATGCGCGGTACCGCCCAAGGTATGTGGTTCGAACGCGATGGCGTAGTGTTTATTTCAATGCCCGGTGTGCCACACGAGATGAAGCACCTGATGGAAACCCAGGTTATACCAAAATTGCAGCAAAAGTTCACGTTCCCTAAAATAGTACACGCAACTATCATGACAGCCGGTGCAGGCGAGTCGGCCATTGCAAACATGCTCTCCACTTTCGAAAATGAACTACCCCCTAATATAAAACTTGCCTACCTGCCCAATTTAGGTACCGTAAAACTACGGCTTACCGCCTTTGGTGAAGGCGATAAATTAGTAGGTGAAGTGGAAGCACAAAAACAGAAGATGAAAGCCCTTTTAGGCTACCATGTATACTGCGACGGAGAGGAACCATTAGAGGCCATAGTTGGCAAAATGTTATTAGCTCAACAAGCCACTGTATCATGTGCTGAAAGCTGCACCGGTGGTTATATTTCGCATTTGTTCACTTCTATTTCAGGCAGTTCAAGATATTTTGAAGGTGGTGTTGTTTCTTATTCTTACGATGTTAAAGAAAAGATGCTGGGCGTAAAGCACGAAACCCTCCTTAAATACGGCGCTGTAAGCGAGGAGTGCGTTCGCGAAATGCTTCATGGGCTTTTAAGGGTAAGCGGCACAAACTATGGCATAGCCGTAAGCGGCATAGCCGGCCCCGATGGGGGCACACCCGAAAAGCCCGTGGGAACAGTTTGGATATCGGTTGGAAATAATGAGAAAATTATATCTAAAAGGTTCAACTTTTTCCCCTCGCGGATGGAAAACATCCGCATATTTTCCAATGCTGCATTAAATATGTTGCGGCTTTTTATGGATGGGCAT